>NZ_JBEZEV010000010.1:0-119708 GCF_040649055.1 Micromonospora sp. NPDC049060 | reverse complement strand
TCTTCGGCGGCTTCTACTTCTGGTGGCCGAAGATGACCGGGCGGCTGCTCGACGAGCGGCTCGGCACGGCCGCCCGGGGCGCGCCGGGGTGGCTCAGGCCGGGACGGGGCTCAGTTCCTCAGCGCGGCGCGGGCCGTCGCCGTCGGCGTCCGCCGGGGCGAGCGGCGACCGCCGGCCCGCCGAGTCGTACGCGGCCCGGTCCAGGGTGCCCTCGCGGGCGGCGACGATCGTCGGCACCAGTGCCTGGCCGGCGACGTTGGTGGCGGTGCGGATCATGTCCAGGATCGGGTCGATCGCCAGCAGCAGACCGGCGCCGGCCAGCGGCAGGCCCAGCGTGCTCAGCGTCAGGGTGAGCATCACGATCGCACCGGTCAGGCCGGCGGTGGCCGCCGAACCGACCACCGAGACGAAGGCGATCAGCAGGTAGTCGGTGACGCCGAGGTCCACCCCGAAGACCTGGGCGACGAAGATCGCGGCCAGCGCCGGGTAGATCGCCGCGCAGCCGTCCATCTTCGTGGTGGCGCCGAACGGCACCGCGAAGGAGGCGTACTCGCGGGGGACGCCGAGGCGCTCGACCGAGCGCTGGGTCACGGGCATCGTGCCCACCGAGGAGCGGGAGACGAAGGCCAGCTCGATCGCGGGCCAGGCGCCGGCGAAGAAGCGCACCGGGTTGAGCCGTCCGGCGCCCACCAGCAGCAGCGGGTAGACCACGAAGAGCACGATCGCGCAGCCGACGTAGACGGCGGTGGTGAACTTGGCGAGCGGGGCCACCAGGTCCCAGCCGTACGAGGCGACGGCGTTGCCGATCAGGCCGAGGGTGCCGATCGGGGCGAGCCGGATGACCCACCACAGGGCCTTCTGGACGATCTCCAGCAGCGCGCGGTTGATCGCCACGAACGGCTCCGCGGGCTCGCCGACCAGCAGCGCCGCCGCGCCGACGACGAGGGCCAGGAAGACGATCTGGAGCACGTTGCCGTCGACGAACGCGCCGACCGGGTTGGTCGGCACGATGCCGGTGAGGAAGTCGGTCCACGAGCCGGTCCGCGTGGGCGCGGTGGCACCGGCGGTGTCGAGGGTGACGCCGCGGCCCGGGTCGGTGAGCAGGCCGAGGCCGATGCCGACGCCCACCGCGATCAGCGCGGTGACGCCGAACCAGAGCAGGGTCTTCAGGGCCAGCCGGGCGGCGTTGGCCACCCCGCGCAGGCTGACCACGCTGACCACGATGGCGGTGAAGACCAGCGGCGGCACGGCCAGCTTGAGCAGCTGGACGAAGAGGCCGCCGACGGTGTCGAGGGTGCTGGTGAGCCAGCTCAGGTCGTTGGCGCGGGCGAGGAAGCCGAGCGCCACGCCGAGGACGAGGCCGAGCAGGATCTGCACGGAGAAGGGGATCTTGCGCAGGGCGGAAGCCATGAGGGTGTGTCCCAGGGTCTGGAGGTCGGAACGGGGCAGCGTCAGGAGAGCGGCTGCGCCGGACAGACGCCGCTGGCCTGCAGTCGGAGGTCGACATACAGGCGCACGGTCAGGTGCCAGACGTTGGTCATCGCCGCCGAGGATAACGCCGGCCGTCGATGCTGCGGAAGGAGTCCCCGCGGTGACGCTCCTTACGACAGGTGCACGAAGGGGCCGATGCCCCATCTCCGGCGTCCCGAGGTGCCCCGGCTCACCGGCGGAGGGCGACGGCGGTCGCGGCGGCCGTGCCCCACAGGACGGCCACCAGCAGCAGCAGCCGCTCCAGGACGGCGATCAGGCCGCCGCGCCCCACGAAGAGCATGGCCACGGCGGTCGCGCCCGCCAGCGGCAGGGCGGCCGCCAGGGCCACCGCGGCCAGCCGGCGCAGCGCCGACGGCGCGGCCCGGGTGAGCATGACCGCCAGCATGGCGAGGACCACCGCGGCCACCGCGAGGATGCTCGCCGCGCCGTGCACCAGGTCCGCCGTGGTCGCCCGCTCGAACGGCGGCAGCGGGCAGCCGGCGCTGCACGTCACCGCCCCGGAGACCAGCGCGAAGACGCTCCCGGCCGCGAGCAGGCCGGCCGCCGCCCGCAGCACCGGGGGCAGCGCCGCCGCGAGCAGCAGCAACCCGGCCGCCAGGGCGAAGACCCCGATCCGGTACGCCGGGGCGTACGCGCTGTCGGTGACGCCCGCCTCGCTGACGTACCCGGTCAGGCCCGGCCCTGGACCGGCGACCACGGCGACGGTCACCGCGACCGCGCCCGCGACGATGCAGGCGGCGGCGGCCGACGCGGCGGCGGCCCGGGGCGGGGCGGTACGCGGGTCGGCCCGGCGCGGCTCAGCCACGCCCGTGCGGCGTGGTCCAGCCGGAGGTGTCGGGGCCGAGCGGGACGATCCCCGTCGGGTTGATCGCCGCGTGGGTGCCGTAGTAGTGCCGCTTGATGTGGTCGAAGTCGACCGTCTCGCCGAAGCCCGGCGTCTGGAACAGGTCCCGCGCGTACGCCCAGAGCACCGGCAGTTCGGTGAGCTTCTGCCGGTTGCACTTGAAGTGTCCGTGGTATGCCACGTCGAAGCGGACCAGGGTGGTGAAGAGCCGCACGTCGGCCTCGGTGATCGCGTCGCCCATCAGGTAGCGCCGGCCCGCCAGCCGCTCGGAGAGCGCGTCGAGCCGGGCGAACAGCGCCGTGAACGCCTCGTCGTACGCGGCCTGCGAGGTGGCGAAGCCGCACCGGTAGACCCCGTTGTTGACGTCCCGGTGGATCTCCGCCATCAGCGCGTCGATCTCCGGGCGGAGTTCGACCGGGTAGAGGTCCGGCGCCCCCGGCCCGTGCAGGCCCCGCCACTCGGTGGACAGGTCCAGGGTGAGCTGCGGATAGTCGTTCGTGACCACCCGGCCGGTGCGGGTGTCGACAAGCGCCGGCACCGTGACCCGCCCGGTGTAGTCGGGGTCCGTGGCCAGGTACGCCTCGGAGAGGAAGCCGATGCCGAGCACCGGGTCGAACCCGTCCGGGTCGAGGGCGAACCGCCAGCCCCGCTCGTCGCGGATCGGATCGACCGTGCCGAGGGAGATCGCGTCCGCCAGGCCGAGCAGGCCGCGTACGATCCGGGCCCGGTGCGCCCACGGGCAGGCCCGGCACCAGATCAGCCGGTAGCGGCCCGCCTCCAGCGGCCACCGGCCCTGCGCGTCCGGCCCGCCGCCGGGCGGGGAGTCGGAGTCCGGGGTGACCCGACCGGTGAACCGGTTGGGCTGGCGGACGAACTCGCCGCCGCCACTGGTCTCTGCGCTGAACTGGGCCCGGGCCATGCCGCCAACCTATCCGCTGCGCGCGCGGATATCCTGGCGGCCGGGCGTCCCCGCGACCCGGAACCGCCCGCCCCCGCCCCTTCCCACCCCCCGAAGGATCGCGCTGATGACCGTGGCATACCTGGTGGCCGGTGTCCGCACCCCGATCGGCCGCTACGCCGGCGCCCTCGCCGGCGTCCGCCCCGACGACCTGGCCGCGCACGTGATCCGCGAGCTGGTCGCCCGACACCCGTCGGTGGACTGGGCGCGGGTGGACGACGTGATCCTGGGCTGCGCCAACCAGGCCGGCGAGGACAACCGCAACGTGGCCCGGATGGCGGCGCTGCTCGGCGGGCTGCCCGAGGAGGTGCCCGGCAGCACGGTCAACCGGCTCTGCGGCTCCGGCCTGGACGCCCTCGCCACCGCGGCCCGCTCCGTCGTGGCCGGCGAGGCGGACCTCGTGGTGGCCGGCGGGGTGGAGAGCATGAGCCGCGCCCCGTTCGTGATGCCGAAGGCGGCCACCCCGTTCTCCCGCACCGCCGAGGTCTACGACACCACAATCGGCTGGCGGCTGGTCAACCCGCTGATGGAGAAGCACTGGGGCATCGACTCCATGCCGGAGACGGCGGAGAACGTCGCCGCCGCGTACGGCGTCGGCCGTGCCGAGCAGGACGAGTTCGCGTACCGGTCGCAGCAGCGGGCCGCGAAGGCGCAGGCCGACGGCCGCTTCGCCGAGGAGATCGTCGGAGTGACCGTGCCGGCGGGGCGGCGCGAGACCAAGCTCGTCGAGGTCGACGAGCACCCCCGGGAGACCTCGCTGGAGAAGCTCGCCGCGCTGCCCACCCCGTTCCGCGAGGGCGGCACGGTGACCGCCGGCAACTCCTCGGGCGTCAACGACGGCGCGGTGGCGCTGCTGGTCGCCTCCGAGGCCGCCGTGGCCCGCTACGGCCTGACCCCGCTGGCCCGGGTCGCCGGCGCCGCCGCGGCCGGCGTACCGCCGCGGGTGATGGGCGTCGGGCCGGTGCCGGCCACCCGGAAGCTGCTCGACCGCCTCGGCCTCGGCCTCGACGCGGTCGACGTGATCGAGCTCAACGAGGCGTTCGCCGCGCAGTCCGTCGCGGTGCTGCGCGAGCTGGGCCTGCCGACCGACGCCGAGCACGTCAACCCGAACGGCGGGGCGATCGCGCTCGGGCACCCGCTCGGCGCCAGCGGCGCCCGGCTGGCGCTGACGGCCGCGCTGGAGCTGCGCCGCCGGGGCGGCCGGCGGGCGTTGGCCACCATGTGCGTCGGCGTGGGGCAGGGCATCTCGCTGCTGCTGGAGTCCGCCGGCTGACCCGGGGGCCGGCCAGAGCTGCCGCCGCCGTCCGCCCGGTCCGGGGCTCCCATGCCGTGGGCGACGAAGGCCCTCACCGACGAAGGCTCGTCACCGGCGGGGGCGGAGCCGTGCCGGCGGGCGGGTCCGTGACGGACATCCGACGGGCCGACGAAGTGGGTCATGGGACCTCCCGGAGCCGGCAGTACGCGGCCTAGAGTGGTGAGCACCACACGACCCGCGGGTCGGCCGGTGCCTCGCGTACCCCCACGTGACCGCGGCACCGGCTCCCTCCCGCACCGCGGCGACGACCATGAGGTGCAGCAGTGCAGATGCCGGACGGACTTCCCGCCGAGATCGACCTCACCCGGCCGAGCGCGGCCCGGGTGTACGACTACTTCCTCGGCGGGGCGCACAACTTCGAGATCGACCGGCAGCTCGCCGAGCAGATCGCCGCCATGACCCCGAACCTGGCGGCGACCATGCGCGCCGGCCGGGAGTTCCTGCGTCGCGCCGTACGCACGCTGCTCGACGCCGGCATCGACCAGTTCCTCGACATCGGCTCCGGCATCCCCACCGTGGGCAACGTGCACGAGGTCGCCCAGACGGCCAATCCGAAGGCCCGGGTGGTCTACGTGGACATCGACCCGGTCGCGGTGGCGCACAGCCGGGAGCTGCTCGCCGGCGACGAGCTGACCGGGGTGATCCACGGCGACCTGCGGGAGCCGGAGCGGATCCTGGCCGCAGCCCGTGACCTCGGGCTGCTCGACTTCAGCCGGCCGCTGGGCATCCTGCTCGCCGGGGTGGTGCACTTCGTCCGGGACGCCGACCGCCCCGGCGAGATCCTGGCCACCCTCCGGGCCGCCGCGGCCCCGGGCAGCCACCTGGTCGTCTCACACTCCACGTTCGAGGACCAGCCGCAGGAGATGCTCGACGCGCAGCGCCTCTCGGCGCGTACCGACACCGAGATCACGCTGCGCTCCCGGGCCGAGGTGACGAGCTTCTTCGGCGACTGGACGCTCCTGGAGCCGGGTGTGGTGCACATGCCGCTGTGGCGCCCCGACTCGCCCTCCGACGTCGACGAGCACCCGGAGCGGTTCGGCGCCTTCGGCGGCGTCGCCCGGTACGACCAGCCCACCACCTGAGCCCATGGCCGCCGTCCCGGAGCCCGGCGGCGACGACCTCAGCCGGTCGGGCGCCCAGTGGTACGCGGCCGAGTGGGCCAGGGCGGTGCGCCGGCTCGGTTTCGTGCCGCTCAGCGCGGCGGAGACCGAGCGCCTGCTGCACCTGCACACGGTCCGGCTGGCCCAGGCCCTGCTCGCCGAGCCCTTCTCGCCCCTGCCGGCCGAGGAGGTCGGGCGCGCGCTGGTCGAGGAGCACCTGACCGAGCCCCGGGTGCTCGACTGGTCGGTGCGGGCCCTCGGCGACCGGTTCGCCGCCCGGGTGGTGCCGGGCCGGGCCGACCGGGACGGGACGACGCAACGGGTCGCGGCGTTGCAGGGCGGACTCGCCGCCGGCTTCGCCCGTGCCCTGCGCGACCGCACCTTCGCGCAGCAGGAGCGGATCGCCCGCTCGGCGTGGCAGGCCCGCGACGACGTGGAGCAGGCCCTGCGCGACAGCGAGGCCCGGTTCCGGGCCGTCTTCGTGGGGGCGGCCACGGGGATCGGCATCGCCGGTGTCGACGGCCAGATCATCGACGTCAACCAGGCGTTCGCGGACATGCTCGGCTACTCCATCGAGGAGCTGCGCGAGACCAACGTGGCCGCGCTGTTCCACGCCGACGACGCGGCCGGGATGTGGGAGCTCTACCAGGAGCTGATCGAGGGCAAGCAGGACCGGGCCCGGGTGGAGAAGCGCTACTACCGCAAGGACGGCAGCGTGGTCTGGACGGACCTGTCCGTCTCGCTGATCCGCCACGACGACGGCCGGCCCCGGTTCACCGTCGCGATGATCGAGGACATCACCGAGCGGCACGAACTCCAGCAGCGGCTGCGCTTCCAGGCGCTGCACGACCCGCTCACCGGCCTGCCCAACCGGACCCTGTTCTTCGAGACGCTGGGCCGGGTCTTCGACGTCGCCGACGCGGCCCGACGGGTCGGGGTCTGCTTCCTCGACCTGGACGGCTTCAAGGCGATCAACGACAGCCTCGGCCACGACCTCGGCGACCGGCTGCTCGTGGTGATCGCCAAGCGGCTGGCCGACTGCGTCGCGGGCCGCGGCCACCTCGTCGCCCGGATGGGCGGGGACGAGTTCGTCATCCTGGTCGACGACGGCGCCGGGATCGACGACGCGGTGGGTGTCGCCGAGCTGGCCCTGGCGGCGGTCTCCGCCCCGGTCCGCATCGGCGAGCAGCAGCTCGCGGTGTCGGCGAGCGTCGGGATCGTCGAGTGCCCGGTCGGCGGGACGAGCGCCTCGGAGCTGATGAAGGCCGCCGACACCACGCTCTACTGGGCGAAGGCGGAGGGCCGGGGCCGGTGGGCGGTCTACGACCCGGAGCGCGGCGCCCGGGACATCGCCCGTTCCGCCCTGGCCGCCGGGCTGCCGGCGGCGCTGGACCGGGGCGAGTTCGTCGTGCACTACCAGCCGATCGTGTCCCTGGTCGAGGGCTCGATGCTGGCCGTGGAGGCGCTGGTCCGGTGGCAGCACCCGGAGCTGGGGCTGATCGGGCCGGACCGGTTCATCGGGCTCGCCGAGGAGACCGGCCTCATCGTCCGGCTCGGCGAGTGGGTGCTGCGGCAGGCCTGCCGGGACGCGGAGGCGTGGCGGCGCGAGTTCCCCCGGGCGCAGCTGGTGGTCAGCGTCAACCTGGCCGCCCGGCAGGCCGACGACCCAGGGATCGTGGACACCGTGGCCGACGCGCTGGCCTCCACCGGGCTGCCGGCGGATCTGCTGCAACTGGAGCTGACGGAGAGCGCGGTGATGGGCACCGCCGGGGAGCCGCTGCGGTCGCTGCACCGGCTGGCCGCCCTCGGCGTACGGATGGCGATCGACGACTTCGGCACCGGCTACTCCAACCTGGCGTACCTGCGCCGGCTGCCGATCCACTGCCTCAAGCTGGCCGGGCCGTTCGTCGAGGGCATCCGGGGTGAGGACGTCGAGGCGGTGCCCGACCACCGGGACGAACGGATCGTGGACGCGTTGGTGCGGCTGGCGCACGCGCTGGAGCTGTGGGTGACCGCCGAGGCGGTGGAGACCGGGGTACAGGCCGAGCGGCTGCGCGCGCTGCGCTGCGACACCGGGCAGGGCCGGTTCTTCGGCCCGCCCGCACCGGCGGCGGAGATCACCGCCCGGCTACGCGACGACGACCGGGGAGCGACGGCATGAGCCTGACGGACAGCGAGGCGGCGGTCGCCGTACTCGCCGGGTTGGCGATCCTCGCCGGGCTCGCCGGGGTGGTGGTGCCCGGCCTGCCGGCGCTGCCGCTGTGCTGGGGCGGGGTGCTGGTCTGGGCGATCTTCGGCGGTGCCGGGCCCGGCCGCTGGGCGGTGCTCGCCGCCGCGACCGTGGTCGCCGCGGGCGGCACCGTCGTCAAGTACGCCTGGCCGGGGCGGAACCTGAAACGCACCGGGGTGCCCACCTCGTCGCTGCTCGCCGGTGGGCTGCTGGGCCTGGTCGGCTTCTTCGTGGTCCCGGTGATCGGGCTGGTGCTCGGCTTCGTCGGCGGGGTGTGGGCGGCGGAGCGGCTGCGGCTGGGCGACTCCCGGCTGGCCTGGCCGGCGACGAAGCAGGCGGTCGCGGCGGCCGGCCTGTCCATGCTCGTCGAGTTCCTCGCCGGCCTGCTCGTCGCCGCGCTCTGGGTCGCCGGGCTGCTGCTCACCTGAGCAGACGCGGGCGGCCGCGCCGGATCGGACCGGTGCGTGCCGCTTGCTCCGACGGAATCGGTGCGGTGTAGTGCGGATCGGACCGGTGCGGGCCGGGCCGGTCGCTCGGTTCGAGCCGATGCGGGTGCGGTGCGGGCGGCGCGGGGCGGGCGTCGGGTACGGCGCAGCGCCGTACGGTGAGAGAGAGGTGACGTGCCCCGCGCCGCCGCGTGCCGGGCGGTCCGAGCGCCCGGCGGTGGCCCGTCGCGATCGGGCCTGGTCACGGGCTCAAGCATGCGGTCCACGAGCCGGCGCGGCAAGGTAATTTGCCCGGCTCGGCCGGCCTGCCCACCCGCAGCGCCGGCCTGCCGGCCGGGGCCGCCGTGTGCCGTCTGGCACCCTGTCGAGCTGCCCCACCGCACGGGGCAGCTCGACAGGGGGCCGGTCGGACAGGGCGGGCGGCAAGGGCGGACGGACAGAGGCAGGGCGCAAGGGCGGGCGCTGCGAGGCGGGCCCGGGTGCGTTCCGGGGCGGTTGCCGGGATGCCTGGCGGGGCATTGACGGTCGACCGGTTCAGCCAGTAGACCTTGGTGATGGAGGCCCGCCGATGAGGAAAGCTCCGCTCACGTTGGAACAGCTGCGGGTCGCCGTCGCAGAGGGCGAGATCGACACCGTGGTGCTGGCCCTGGTCGACATGCAGGGCCGGTTGCAGGGCAAGCGGTTCCACGCGCCCTACTTTCTCGACCAGGTGGCCGCGCACGGCAGCGAGGGCTGCAACTACCTGCTCGCCGTCGACGTCGACATGAACACCGTAGACGGGTACGCGATGTCGAGCTGGGAACGCGGCTACGGCGACTTCGCCATGGTGCCGGACTTCGACACCCTGCGCCGGGTGCCCTGGCAGCCGGGCAGCGCGCTGCTCCTGGCCGACCTGGCCTGGCTGGACGGGGCCCCGGTGGTCGCCTCGCCCCGGCAGATCCTGCGCCGGCAGCTCGACCGGCTGGCCGCGCACGGGCTGACCGCGTACGCCGGCACCGAGCTGGAGTTCGTGCTGTTCCGGGACTCGTACGAGGAAGCCTGGCAGCGCGGCTACCGGGACCTGACCCCGGCCAACCAGTACAACGTGGACTACTCCCTGCTCGGCACCGCCCGGGTGGAGCCGCTGCTGCGCCGCATCCGGCGGGAGATGGCCGGGGCGGGGCTCACCCCGGAGAGCGCGAAGGGGGAGTGCAACCTCGGCCAGCACGAGATCGCCTTCCGTTACGACGAGGCGGTGGCCTGCGCCGACCACCACGTGATCTACAAGAACGGGGCGAAGGAGATCGCCGCCCAGGAGGGCATGTCGATCACCTTCATGGCGAAGCCGAACGCGCGCGAGGGCAACTCCTGCCACATCCACTTCTCGCTGCGCGACGCCGACGGCCGCTCGGCGATGCTCGGCGACGGGCCGGCGCACCTGTCGACGACCGGGCAGCGGGTGCTGGCCGGGCTGCTGGCCACGATGCGTGAGTTCAGCCTCCTGTTTGCCCCGAACATCAACTCGTACAAGCGCTACCAGCCCGGGTCGTTCGCCCCCACCGCGCTGCGCTGGGGCACGGACAACCGCACCTGCGCGTTGCGGCTGGTCGGGCACGGCCAGGGCATGCGGGTGGAGAACCGGGTGCCGGGGGCGGACGTGAACCCGTACCTGGCGATCGCGGCCCTCGTCGCCGGCGCGGTGCACGGCATCGAGCGCGAGCTGGAACTGGGCGAGGAGTGCACCGGCAACGCGTACGACGATCCGGCCGCCGAACGGGTCCCCGGCACGCTCCGCGACGCCCTGGCCCTCTGGGAGGGCTCGACGGTGGCCGCCGAGGCGTTCGGTGACGAGGTGACGGCCCACTACGCCAACCAGGCGCGCATCGAGCTGACGGCCTTCGACGCCGCCGTGACGGACTGGGAGCTGATCCGTGGCTTCGAACGCCTCTGACGGAGGGGAGGGGCCGGGCTTGAGTGAGGTGGTGGATCCGGCCACCGGGGAGGTCGTCGGGTTCGTGCCCGCCACGTCGGTCGGGGAGGCCGATGCGGCGATCGCGCGGGCGGACGCGGCCTTCCGGCGCTGGCGGGCGGTGGCGCCGGGGGACCGGGCGCGGGTGTTGCGGCGGTTCGCGGCGGTGGTCGACGCGCACCTGGAGGAGCTGGCGCGGCTGGAGGTGCGCAACTCCGGGCACACCATCGGCAACGCGCGGTGGGAGGCGGGCAACGTCCGCGACGTCCTCGACTACTACGCGGGCGCGCCCGAGCGGCTGACGGGGCGGCAGATCCCGGTGCCGGGCGGGCTGGACGTGACGTTCCACGAGCCGCTCGGCGTGGTCGGGGTGATCGTGCCGTGGAACTTCCCGATGCCCATCGCCGCCTGGGGCTTCGCGCCGGCGCTCGCGGCCGGCAACACGGTGGTGCTCAAGCCCGCCGAGCTGACCCCGCTGACGGCGCTGCGCCTGGCGGAGCTGGCGCGTGAGGCGGGCGTGCCCGACGACGTGTTCACCGTGCTGCCGGGCGCCGGGTCCGTGGTGGGGGAGCGCTTCGTCACCCATCCCGCCGTCCGCAAGGTCTGCTTCACCGGTTCCACGGAGGTGGGCACCCGGATCATGGCCGGCTGCGCCGCGCAGGTGAAGCGGCTGACCCTGGAGCTGGGCGGCAAGAGCGCCAACCTCGTCTTCGCCGACGCGGACCTGGAGCGGGCGGCGGCCACCGCCCCGTACGCCGTCTTCGACAACGCCGGCCAGGACTGCTGCGCCCGGTCGCGGATCCTGGTCCAGCGGCCGGTGTACGACCGGTTCCTGGAGCTGCTCGAACCGGCGGTGCGCGCGCTGCGGGTGGAGGACCCGGCCCGGGACACGGCCGAGATGGGCCCGTTGATCTCCGCCGCCCAGCGGGACCGGGTGGCCGGGTACGTCGACGGGGCGAAGGTCGCCTTCACCGGCTCCCGCCCCGACGGCCCCGGCTTCTGGTACGCCCCGACGGTGCTGCTCGCCGACTCGACGGCGGACCGGCACTGGCGCGAGGAGATCTTCGGCCCGGTCGTCTCGGTGCTCCCGTTCGACGACGAGGCCGACGCGATCCGCCTCGCCAACGACACCGAGTACGGCCTCTCCGGCTCGGTCTGGACCCGGGACGTGGGCCGGGCGGTGCGGGTGGCGCGGGCCGTGGAGGCCGGCAACCTCAGCGTCAACTCGCACTCCTCGGTGCGCTACTGGACGCCGTTCGGCGGGATGAAGCGTTCCGGGCTGGGCCGCGAGCTGGGCCCCGACGCGCTGCACGCCTTCACGGACGTCAAGAACGTGTTCATCGCGACGGAGGAGTGATCAGGTGCGGGGTCGACTTGAGGGCCGGGTGGCCGTGGTCACCGGGGCGGGCAGCGGGATCGGGCTGGCCACCGTGCGGCGCTTCGCCGCCGAGGGGGCCCGGGTGGTCTGCGTGGACGTCGACGCGGAGGCGGGTGGGCGGGCCGCCGAGGAGGTCGGCGGCGAGTTCGTCGCCACGGACGTCGCCGACGAGGCGGCCGTACGGGACCTCTTCGACGGCGTGGCCGAGCGGCACGGACGCATCGACGTGGCGTTCAACAACGCCGGCATCTCCCCGCCGGAGGACGACTCCATCCTGACCACGGGGCTGGACGCCTGGGAGCGCGTGCTGCGGGTCAACACCACGAGCGTCTACCTCTGCTGCAAGCACGTCATCCCGCACATGCGCCGGCAGGGCAAGGGCTCGATCATCAACACCGCGTCGTTCGTGGCCCTGATGGGGGCGGCCACCTCGCAGATCGCGTACACGGCGAGCAAGGGCGGGGTGCTGGCGATGACCAGGGAGCTGGGCGTGCAGTTCGCCCGGGAGGGCATCCGCGTCAACGCGCTCTGCCCCGGCCCGGTCGCCACCCCGCTGCTGCTGGAACTCTTCGCCGCCGACCCGGAGCGGGCCGCCCGCCGGCTGGTGCACGTGCCGATGGGGCGGTTCGGCGAGCCGGAGGAGATCGCCGCCGCGGTGGCGTTCCTGGCCAGCGACGACTCGTCCTTCATGACCGCCGCGCAGTTCGTCGTGGACGGCGGCATCACCGGCGCGTACGTCACTCCGCTGTGAACCGGCCACTGATCGGGATCACCGCGTACGTCGAGCCGGTCGGTTGGGGGGTGTGGCGGGACGTGCCGGCGGTGCTGCTGCCCGAGGCGTACGTCCGGGCGGTCACCGCGGCCGGGGGCCGGGCGGTGGTGCTGCCCCCGGACGACCGCGACGCGGACGTGCTGCGGGTGCTCGACGGGCTGGTCCTGGCCGGCGGCGCGGACGTCGACCCGGCCCGGTACGGCCAGCCGCCGGCGCCCCGCACCGAGAGCCGGCCCGGCCGCGACGCGGGCGAGCTGGCCCTGCTCACCGCGGCGCTCGACACCGACCTGCCGGTCCTCGGGGTCTGCCGGGGGATGCAACTGCTCGCCGTCGCCGCCGGTGGGGCGCTGCACCAGCACCTGCCGGACCTGGTGGGGCACGACCTGCACCGCCCCGCCCCCGGCGTCTACGGCGGGCACGGCGTGCGGTTCGCCCCGGCCAGCCTGGCCGCGACGGTGATGGCCGGGGTGGACCGGGTCAACTCCTACCACCACCAGGCGGTGGCCGACCCGGGCCGGCTGGCGGTGACCGGCTGGTCCGACGACGGGGTGGTCGAGGCGGTCGAGGATCCGCACCGGCCCTTCCTGCTGGGCGTGCAGTGGCACCCGGAGAACGAGCCCGATCCGCGACCGATCGCCGCCCTGGTGCGGGCCGCCCGGGAAGGCCGGGTCGGCCCGGCGCGCCGGTGACACACTCCCCGCCACCGCTGCGGCGGGCGGGTGGGGTGTCGCACATCACAGTCGCCTCCCGGGGTGGCTCCCACCCGGGGCCGTATCGTCCCGTGCACGGGACTGACATGCGGCGCTGGTCCAGATTCGGGTGACCAGCCGTCCTGTGTGGACCCGGCCCCGCGACGCCGCGGTCAGGGGGTGCCGGCCCGGTGCGGCGGACGTGAACAGCGCACGCCGGGCGGTATGCGTTACGTTGCTCGTCCGTCGGGGTACCAAGCGGGGCACGGCCGGTCGGATCACCGGGCCGAGGCGGTGACGGCCGGAGCGGGAGGAACTATGAGCTCGGCCCAGGGGGGCATGGACGAGGGTTGCCCGTCCGAGGTGGGCCAGGAGGTTGATCTTCCCCCGTTGCTGGCTGCCGCCTTCGCCGGTGGCGGCGAGATGGGCGGGTTGATGGGCAGCCTCGACTGGTCCGCCCACCCGCTCGGCACCCCCGACCGGTGGCCGCCGGCGCTCTGCTCGGCGATCGGCCTGATGCTCGCCTCCAGCGCGCAGATCGTCATGTTCTGGGGCGAGGACGAGCTCGCCTTCTACAACGACGCCTACCGCCCCACGATCGGTGGCAAGCACCCGGACGTGCTGGGCCAGCCGGCCCGCGAGCACTGGGCGGAGACCTGGAGCGTGCTCGGGCCGCTGCTGGAGGGCGTCCGGCGGGACAGCCGGTCGTACCGCGCGCAGGACCACCCCTTCCCGCTCGACCGGCGCGGCTTCCTGGAGGAGACGTACTTCGACGTCTCCTACGACCCGATCCTGGCCGCCGACGGCACCGTCGCCGGCGTCTTCTGCATCGTCAACGAGACCACGGGCCGGGTGGTCGGGGAGCGCCGGCTGCGGCTGCTGGCCGAGCTGGGCACCGACCTGGCCGAGGTGGACAGCCGGCCCGAGCTGGGCAGGGTCGCGGCGGCGGTGCTCGACCGGCACCGGCCGGACGTGCCGTTCTCGCTGGTGTACCTGCCCGACGAGGCCGGGAACCTGGTCCTGACCGGGTGCGGCGGCGTCGGCCCACGGGCGGTCGCCACGCCCCCGCCGGCGCGGCTCGCCGAGGTCACCGTCGCCGGCACCGCCGCCACCGTCGCCGTCACGGACCTGCTCACCGAGGTTCCGGCCGACGCGACCGGTGAGGCGCTGGTGCTGCCGGTCACCGCCGGGAACGAGACAGTGGGCGCGCTGGCCGTCGGCGTCGCCCGCCGACAGCCGCTCACCGACGAGTACCGGGACTTCTTCGACCTGGTCGCCGCGCAGCTCTCCCGGGCCGTCGGGCGGCAGCAGGCGTACGAGCAGGAACGCACCCGCGCCGCCGAGCTGACCGCCCTGGACCGGGCCAAGACCAACTTCTTCGCCAACGTCAGCCACGAGTTCCGCACCCCGCTGACCCTGGTGCTCGGCCCGCTGGAGGACCTGCTGGCCGACCCGGCGCTGCCGGAGGCGTACACCGAACGGCTCACCACCATGCACCGCAACGCGCTGCGGCTGCTCAAGCTGGTCAACACGGTGCTCGACTTCTCCCGGCTGGAGTCCGGGCGGCTGGCCGCCCGCTACCAGCCCACCGACCTCGCCGACTACACCGCCCGCCTGGCCAGCACGTTCCGGTCGGCCACCCAGCGGACCGGGCTGCGCCTGGTCGTGGACTGCCCGCCGCTGCCGGCGCCGGTCTTCGTGGACCGGGACATGTGGGAGAAGGTCGTCCTCAACCTGGTCTCGAACGCGGTGAAGTTCACCTTCGACGGCGAGATCCGGGTGCGGATCCGCGCCGTCGACGGGGCCGCCCGACTGGAGGTCACCGACACCGGCGTCGGCATCGTGCCGGAGGAACTGCCGCAGATCTTCGAGCGCTTCCACCGGGTGCCCGGGGTGCGTTCGCGCAGCCACGAGGGCACCGGGATCGGCCTGGCACTGGTCCGCGAGCTGGTCGAGATGCACGGCGGCGAGGTGGCCGTGCGCAGCCGCGTCGACGAGGGCAGCACGTTCACCGTGACCGTTCCGTTCGGCGCCGGGCACCTGCCGGTCGAGCGGGTCGTCGACGCCGGCCCTCCGGCGCAGGTCGAGCTGGCGCGGGCCGACCTCTACGTCGCGGAGACGGCGCTCTGGACCGGCGCCGCCGGGTCGGCCGACGGTGCCGGCTCGGCCCGGGGGACCGGCGCCGCCGGCCGGATCCTGGTCGCCGACGACAACGCCGACCTGCGCGAGCACGTCACCCGGCTGCTCTCCCCGTCCTGGGAGGTGGTCGCGGTCACCGACGGCGTGGAGGCGCTGCGGCACGCCGTCGACGGCTCGTTCGACCTGGTGCTGACCGACGTGATGATGCCCCGGCTCGACGGGTTCGGGCTGGTGGCCGCGTTGCGCGCGGATCCGCGTACCCGGCACCTGCCGATCGTGCTGCTCTCCGCCCGGGCCGGCTCCGCCGAGGAGGTCGCCGGGCTCGCGGTCGGCGCCGACGACTACCTCACCAAGCCCTTCTCCGGCCAGGAGCTGACCGCCCGGGTACGGGCCAACGTCGAGCTGGGCCAGCTCCGCGGCCAGATCATCCGTGGGCTGAGGGCCCTGGCCGACGCGGCGGTCGCGGTCAACACCGCCCGCTCCACGGCCGACGTGCTCCAGGTCGCCGCGCGGCACGCCCTGAGCCTCGCCGAGGCCGCCCGGGTGGTGGTCTCCGCCACCGGGATGCGCTTCGAGGCCGACGGCGGCGGGCTGGCCTCGATCGAGCCGTCCTTCGTGCTGCCGCTGACCGGCACCACCGGCGAGCGGCTCGGCGAGCTGCGGGTCTGGCGTCCGGACGGCGACGGGACCCACACCGACGAGGCCGCGCTCACCCAGCTCGCCCGGCTGGTCGGCGTGCGGCTGGAGAACGCCCAGCTCTACGAAGCCGAGCACCGCATCGCCACCACGCTCCAGCACAGCCTGCTGCCCCGGTCGCTGCCGCAGCTGCCGGGCGCCCTGGTGGCCAGCCGCTACCTGCCGGGCAGCGCCGACGCGGAGGTCGGCGGGGACTGGTACGACGTCGTCGCGCTCGGCGACGACGAGCTGGTGCTGGCGATCGGCGACGTGGTCGGCAAGGGCGTGCGGGCGGCCGCCGCGATGGGCCAGCTCCGCAACGCGCTGCGGGCGTACGTCCTGGAGGGCTTCGGTCCCGGCGATTCGCTGACCCGGCTCAACCGGCTCGTCGGCACCAACGAGGGCCGCTCCTTCGCGACGGTGTTCTGCCTGTGGTTCAGCCCCCGTACCAGCCGGATGCGGTACGCCAGCGCCGGTCACCCGTCCCCGCTGCTGATCCGGGGAGACGACGTGGCGTTCCTGCACGACCGGGCGCTCGGGCCGCCGGTCGGGGCGATCCCCGACACGGCCTACCGGACGGTCGAGGGGGAGCTGGCCGCCGGGAGCCGGCTGCTGCTCTACACCGACGGGCTGATCGAGGACCGGCAGCTCGGCATCGACGCCGCGCTGGCCACCCTGCGGCAGGACGCGGCCACCCCCGGCGAGCACGTGACCGACCTGATCGACGCCGTGGTGGAGCGGGTCGCCGGGCGGCCGTTGCGCGACGACGTCGCGGTGCTCGCCCTGGAGGCCGCGGAACTCAACCGGTTCGCGCTGCGGCTGCCGGCCGATCCCACCCGGCTCAGCGTGCTGCGCAAGCGGCTGGAGGACTTCCTCGTCGCGCACAAGGTCAGCGAGACGGACCTGTTCGACCTGACCGTCGCCGTCTCCGAGGCGGCCGCCAACGCCATCGAGCACCCGGTCGACCCGGTCGAGCCGACGATCGGCGTCGAGGTGACCATCTCCGACCGGACGGTGGTCGCCACGGTGCGCGACAGCGGCCGGTGGCGGGAGTCGACCGGATCGGGCTTCCGGGGGCGGGGGCTGTCCCTCATCGAGGCGCTGGGGGAGCTGTCGGTGCACCGTACCGCCGAGGGGACCGAGGTGACGCTGCGCCGGCGGCTGGCGGACTGAGCGCGGCCGGCGGTGCTCCGGCGCGCGACCGGCCGTGCGGCGCGGGGCGTGGGGGTTCAGGCCGGGCGGAGCCAGGCCTGGTCGGCCAGGCCGGAGATGTCCAGCACCCGGTGGACCTGCCGCGACGGCAGCACGGTGAGCGCGCCGGGGAGGTGCTGGGCCAGCCGGACCACGGCGTGGATGGCCGCCGAGTCGAAGAAGGTGACCGCCCGCAGGTCGAGCGTCACCCGCTCGGCCGGCTCCCGCAGCGCGGTCTGGAACATGACGTCGGCGGTGGCCATGTCGACCTCGCCGGTGACCAGGACGCGGAGGTGGTCACCGTCGATCTCCGCGCTGGCGGAGAAGACGGGAGACGTGCCGCCCCCTTGATCCACGGAGCCACAATCGCACAGCGGACCGGGCACGGCAACAACCGCTCCGGGCGGGCGGTGGCGGGGGTCACCACCGGGCGCGGCGATAAACTCGCGTCATGACCGTCCGTGCGCCGCTGACCCCCGGCACGCTCACCCCGTTGCGGCCCGTGCCCGCCCACATCGTCCGCCCGGAGTACGTGGGCAAGAAGCGTCCCCTCCAGTGGCGCGGCTCGCACGTGCAGACCCCGGAGACCATCGAGAAGATGCGGGTCGCCGGTCGGCTCGCGGCGCAGGCCACCCAGCTCGCCGGCGAACACTGCAAGCCGGGCGTGAGCACCGACGAGATCGACCGGGTCGTGCACGAGTTCCTCTGCGACCACGGCGCCTACCCGTCGACGCTGGGCTACCGGGGCTTCCCGAAGTCCTGCTGCACCAGCCTCAACGAGGTGATCTGCCACGGCATCCCCGACTCCACCGTGCTCGCCGACGGCGACATCATCAACGTCGACGTGACCGCGTACCTCGACGGGGTGCACGGCGACACGGACGCCACCTTCTGCGTGGGCGAGGTCGACGAGGAGGCCCGGCTGCTGGTCGAGCGCACCCACGAGGCGATGATGCGCGGCATCCGCGCCGTCGCCCCGGGCCGCCAGATCAACGTGATCGGCCGGGTCATCGAGTCGTACGCGAAGCGCTTCGGCTACGGCGTGGTGCGCGACTTCACCGGCCACGGCATCGGCGAGGCGTTCCACAGCGGGCTCTACGTGCCGCACTACGACAGCCCCCGCCCCACGGACGTGATGGAGCCGGGGATGACCTTCACCATCGAGCCGATGATCACCCTCGGCACCCACGAGTACGACATGTGGGACGACGGCTGGACCGTGGTGACGAAGGACCGCAGGTGGACGGCCCAGTTCGAGCACACCATCGTGGTGACCGAGGACGGCCACGAGATCCTCACGCTGCCGTGACGGAGACCCCGGCGGCGCTACGTGAGGCGCACCACGCGGACGTCTCCGGCGGTTGGCTGCGCCCCGCCGTCTTCGGGGCGATGGACGGGTTGGTCACCAACATCGCCCTGATCGCCGGGGTGGCGGGCGGCGGGGTGTCGCCGCGCAGCGTCGTGCTCACCGGCGTGGCCGGCCTGGTGGCCGGCGCCATCTCGATGGGGCTGGGGGAGTACACCAGCGTCCGATCGGCGAACGAGCAGGTCGCGGCCGAGGTCGCCAAGGAGCGTCGCGAGCTGGAGCGGCACCCTGAGGCGGAGGCGCGCGAGCTGGCCGAGGCGTGGGTCGCCCGGGGACTGCCGCCCGACCTGGCCATGGAGGTCGCCCAGGCCGTCCGGCGCAACCCGGAGGAGGCGCTGCGGGTGCACGTCCGGGAGGAGCTCGGCGTCGACCCGGACGAGCAGCCCAGCCCCTGGGCCGCCGCGATCTCGTCGTTCCTGTTCTTCTCGGTCGGGGCGCTGGTGCCGCTGCTGACGTACCTGTTCGGCGCGACGAGCCTGGGGCTGGCGCTCGCGGTCGGCGGGCTCGGGCTCTTCGTGGCCGGGGCGGTGGTCGCCCGGTTCACCGCCCGGCCCTGGTGGTCCGGCGGTCTGCGTCAGCTCCTGCTCGGCGCGGCGGCGGCCGGCGCCACGTATCTCGTCGGCACCCTCATCGGCGTGCAGGGCGGGCTCGGCTGACCGTCCCGCGCCGGCTCTCCCGCCACCGACGGGCGCCGTCGGGCGCGGTGTCAGCCGTCGAGAAGGTCGTCGACCGTGCCGTCGACGGGGCGGCCCCGGGCTGCCAGCTCGTCCGCCTGGCGGGTCAGGACGACGCCCACCTCGGTCATGTCCGCGCCCGCCAGTCCCGTCCGACGCACCGCGTCGCCCGGGTCGCGGAAGTAGGTGCGGCTGAGCAGGCCGGCGACCGTGGCCGCCGCCAGCCGCGCCTCGCCGAGCATCAGCAGCGCCTGGTCGGTCTCGTACCACTCGGCCAGCCGGGCGGCCCGGGCGTGCGCCGCGCCGCCCCGGTACCAGGCCCGGCGGGCCGCCGTGCTGAACTCGGCCGGCCGGGCCCGGGCCAGCCGGCCCAGGTGCTCGTCGCGCAGCGTGCGCAGCCAGCCGGTGGGGTCGTGCAGCGCCCGGGTGCTGACGTACCGGTCGGCGGTCAACGGCCAGAGCGGGGAGATCACCCGGGCCTGGCACAGGTAGTCGTCGGCGCAGGCCACGGTCAGGTCGACAAGCACGCCGTCGACCCGCCGGGTCGCCGGGGACGGCCCGCCGCCGGGCCGGTACGTCACCACCAGCAGCCCGACCTCGCCGTCCCCACCGCCGTCGTCGTCGCCGTGGGCGAGCGGGCCGTGCACCGCGACCGCCAGCACGTCGGCCGGGAACCGTCGACGCACGGCGTCGGCGACCCGTTCGGCCACCGCCCACCGTGGATCGTCGGGGTGGGGTTCGCCGTCGGCGCCGGTCACCGCACCAGCCTATTCGCGGGCGGTCGACCCGCCCGGCACGCCGCGCCCGGTGGGCACCAGCCGGAAGACCATGATCTCCCGGCCGCCGGCCCGCTGGGCGTACGCGCGGTAGGCGGGCCACTCGGTGACCAGCAGCGTCCAGAGGCGGTCCCGTTCGGCGCCGGTGGCCACCTCGGCGCGCACCGGGACGCGGCGGCCCTTGACGGCCACCTCGGCGGCCGGATCGGCGCGCAGGTTCATCGCCCAGCCGGGCTGGTGGGTCTGGCCGAAGTTGGAGCCGACCACCACGTACGCGTCGCCGTCGGGCACGTAGAGCAGCGGATTGCTGCGCGGCTTGCCGGAGCGGCGGCCGGTGGTCGTGATGACCAGCGACGGGATGAGCCCGAGCGCGACCACCCGCCCCCGGGTGAGCCGCCCCACCATCCGG
This sequence comes from Micromonospora sp. NPDC049060, assembly GCF_040649055.1. Classification (NCBI taxonomy): domain Bacteria; kingdom Bacillati; phylum Actinomycetota; class Actinomycetes; order Micromonosporales; family Micromonosporaceae; genus Micromonospora; species Micromonospora sp. NPDC049060. The sequence continues at coordinate 99,307 of NZ_JBEZEV010000010.1, read as the reverse complement.
TCGGCGGGGACGAGCAGGCGGACGGCGGCGCCGAACCAGCGGTGGTGACCGACACGGCGGGTCAGGGCTCCCAGTACGGGCACGGCGACCAGTGTGCCCCTTCGCGGCCCGTCAGTCGAGACGTCGCTCGACCGGCAGCCGGGACCGGGTGAAGAAGCCCGCGCCGAGCATCGCGACCAGCGGCACCACCACCAGGACGCCGAGCGTGGTCCAGGGGACCACCACCGGGTACGGCTCCGTGACCGGCCACAGCGCGGCGTACCGGCGGTTGAGGGCGGTCAGGATGATCGACGCGGAGCCGAGCCCGGCGACGATGCCGAGCGCGGAGCCCAGTACGGCGATCACCCCGGACTGGCAGAGCGAGAGCAGCCGGCGCAGTCCCGGGCCGGCGCCGACCGCCGCGAGGGTGGACAGGTCGGCCCGCCCCTCGGCCGCCGCCAGCCCGGTGGCGATGGCGGCGGCGCCCAGGGTGATCACCCCGGCGGCGGCGGCCAGCAGGAGCAGCAGCGGCCGCCCCGCGTCGCCCTGCGTGCCCCGGTCGATCTCGACCTGCGCGTGCAGCGGGCGTACGGCGGCGACGAACCGGTCCTGCCGGTCCTCGTCGGGCACGCCGTCGGCGGCGATCGCCCAACCGAGCGGGTGGACGTTCAGGCCGAGCCGCCCGGCGGCCGCCGGGGAGAGCAGCAGCCGCTCCGCCCCCAGCGCGGTGGGCAGCGGGTACCCGGCGACGGTGGTGACGGCCCGGGGGTCGGGCCGGGCCTGCCCGGCGCGGGTCACCCGCACGTCGACCCGCCCGTCGCGCACGTAGCGCGGATCGGTCACGACCGCGCCGCCGGCCCGCAGCACGGCGGTGGCGGCGGCCACGTCGGCGGGGGCGGCTCCGGTGAGCGCCGGCAGGGCCGTGCCGTCGTCCACCAGGACGTGGAAGTACCGGCCGAGGTGGTCCTCGGGTTCCGCGCAGCGGGCGTCGGCGCGGGCGCGGCGCTGCTGCTCCGGGGTGAGCCTGTCGCCCGGCGTCCACGGGCAGACGCGCTCGGCGGGCAGCACCGGCGAGACCACGCACAGGTCGGTGGCCGTCCCGCACCGGGGCTCCGCCAGCGGCGCCACCGTCCGGACCCCCAGGTGGGCGCGCGCGGCCTCGCTGACCCCGGGCAGGTCGGGCAGGGTCTCCCCGTCCGACCCGGTGACCAGCACCGTGGTGGCCGGCAGGGCCGGCAGGTACATCGTGGCCGACCGGGCGTCGTCGCTGGCCAGGTACACCCCGATGGCGACGCTGCCGGCGACCGCGGCCATCACGGCGGAGATCGCGGGCGCGGTCGACGACCGGTTGCGGCTGGCGTCGCGCAGCGCGATCCGGGGCGCCAGCGGCAGCGACCGCCCGAGGCGGGCGAGCAGGCCGACAAGCGTCGGGGTGGCGAAGACCAGGCCCAGCTCGCCGAGGACGAGGCCGGCCAGGATGACCGCCGGCGCCGTCCGGGCCGCCCCGAACGCGGCCACCGCGGCCCCGGCGGCGGCCAGGACCGCCCCGACGGTCAACCAACGTCGCCGGTGCGCCGGCGGGGTGCGCCGGCCGGCCAGCCCCGCCACCACGTCCTGCCGGGCGGCCGTCCAGGCCGGGGCCAGCGCGGCCAGCACCCCGGCCAGCACCGCGACGGCGGCGATCGCCGCGAGCGCCTCCGGCCAGCAGCGGTACGCGCCGAAGCGCGCGCCGAAGAGGTGCTGCTCCACCAAAGAGCGGCCGGCGAACGCGGCGGCGACGCCCAGGGCGACCCCGAGGGCGGCGCCGACGGCACCCAGCACCACGCCGTCGGCCAGCACGATGCGGCGCAGGTGGGCGTCGTCCCCGCCCGCCACGGCGACCAGCGCGAGGTCCCGGCGCCGTCGCCGTACGCCGACCGCGAAGGCCGGCCCGACGAGCAGCACCACCTCCAGCAGCCCCAGCCCGCCGACGAGCACCGAGACGCTCATCCCCTCCACGTCCATGGCGGAGCGGCCGTACGGCGCGAACGTGACGCTGTCCGACGCCGGTGCGGGGACCCGGGCGTGCACCACGACGCCGTGGGCGTTGAGCCGGCGGAACAGCTCCTCGTCGGGGTCGCCGGGCAGGTCGACCAGCCAACTCGTGCCCGGCTCGGCCTCCATCCGTCCCTCCGACGGGTGCAGCGTCACCACCGGGCCCAGGTCGTCGGGGTACTCGGCCACCCCGACCACCCGCCAGGAGCGGGCGCCGTCGCCGGAGGTGACGGTGCCGCCGAGGCGGGCGTCGAGGCGGCGCAGGGCCGCCGGGCTGACCACGATCTCGTCCGGCCCGGCCGGCGCCCGCCCCGAGTGGAACCGGACCAGCCCCCGCCCGAGCGGGTCGGTGAGGTCCACGGCGCGGCCCGTGAGCGTGTCGTCGACCCGCTCGCCGACCAGGGCGTCGAACGACACCCAGCGGCGCAGCGGGACCACCCGGCTCCCGGCCGGCAACAGGGCGGCCACCTGCCCGGCGGTGACGGGCCCGGCCGAGGGACCGTCGTCCGGGTCGGTACGCCAGGTCTCGGCCCAGGTGCTCTGCGCGAGGGGGGTCCGCGTCACCCAGCTCAGCTCCGCGTCGGCCGCGCCGAGCTGGCGGTCGGCCCGCTCCACCGGGGTCAGCTCGGACATCCGCCAGCTCACCGCGGTGAAGCTCAGCACCAGCACCGGCAGCGCGATCATCGCGAGCACCAGCGCCGTACGCCCCCGGGCCCGCCGGGCCTCCCGCCGGGCGATCCGCAGCGCGGCCCACCAGGAACCGGCGGCCCGGGCGAGCCGGCCGCCCCGGCCCGCGCTCACCGACCGCTGCCGCTCAGCAGCTGCTCCACGCTGCCCAGCGGGGCCGTCGTGTCGACAAGCACCCCGTCGCGCAGGAAGACCACCCGGTCGGCCCAGGCGGCGTGGCGCGCCTCGTGGGTGACCAGCACGGCGGCGGCCCCGGCGTCGACGCGCCGGCGCAGCAGGTGCAGCACCGCCTCGCCGGTCTGCGAGTCCAGCGCGCCGGTCGGCTCGTCGGCGAGCACCAGCCGGCGCTCCCCGACGAGCGCGCGGGCGATGGCCACCCGCTGCTGCTGCCCGCCGGAGAGCTGGTCGGGGAACCGGTCGCCCAGCTCGGGCAGTCCCACCTCGGCCAGCGCGTCCAGCGCGAGGCGGCGGGCCCGGCGTACGCCCGTGCCGTCGAGTTCGAGGGGGAGGGCGACGTTCTCCACGGCGCTGAGGCTGCCGAGCAGGTTGAGGTCCTGGAAGACGTAGCCGATGCGGCGGCGCCGCACCTGGGCCAGCCGCCGCCGGTCGAGGGCGCCGAGCGGCTCGCCCTCCACGTACACCTCGCCCGCGGTCGGGCCGTCCAGCCCGCCGGCCAGGGCGAGCAGGGTCGACTTCCCCGAGCCGGAGGGTCCCATCACGGCGACGAGTTCCCCCGCGCGCACGGCGAGGCTCACCCCACGCAGCGCGTGCACGGCCGCCGCGCCGGCGCCGTGGGTGCGATGCACGTCACGCACGTCCAGCACCGGCGTGGTCGGGCTCCCGTCCGCCGGCCGGTTCCCCGTGCTCACCGTCGCGCCTCCTCGTCCGCCCGGTCCACCGCCTCGGCAGGCGTCGTCGGGACGCGGCCGGGCTCCGCCGGACGGTAGCGCACGAGGCTGGTCTCGCAGTGGTCCAGCCAGCGCACCTCGGCCTCGGCCTGGAAGACCATGGCGTCCAGCACCAGCCGCCACGGCAGGTCCTCGGGGCGGTCGCTGGCGTACTTCAACCGGGTCAACTCCTGCAACGTCCGCATGGTCGCGCTGCGCTGGGTCTGCACCACCGACCGGACGTCCACCCCGGGGGTGGTCAGCGCGAGGGCGAGCTTGATCGCCAACTCGTCCCGGGGCCGGTCGGTGCGGCTGATCGGAGTGGCGAACCACAGGGCCAGGTCCGTCCGCCCGGCGTCGGTGATCTCGTACGGGCGCTGCCCCGTCTCGCTCTCGGGCAGCGACCGGACCAGCCCGTCCCGCTCCAGCCGGGACAGGGTGGTGTAGACCTGCCCGATGTTCAGCGGCCAGGTCGAGCCGGTCGACTCCTCGAACGCGGCGCGCAGCTGGTAGCCGTACATCTGGCCGCGTTCGAGCAGGGCGAGCAGCCCGTGACGGATGGACATGGCAACGGAGTATGCATACCTGGTATGCGACCCGCAACCGGAGTGGGCGTCGGGGGCCGTCCGGTCAGGCGGGTCGGCCCGGGAACGGCACCGTCAGCGGGGTGATCCCGGCCGTCCGTCGCCAGCGGGTGGCCCGTACGGCGTACTCGACCAGGGCGGCCAGGGCCCTGTCCCGGTCGGCGCCGCTGGTGACCGGCACCACCGCCCGCCAGAACGCGGCCGTGCGCTCCTCCACCTCGGCGGCCAGCCGCAGCGCGCTCGCCCGGTCGGTGACCGGGAACGGCAGCGTGTAGCCGGCCCGGTCCGGCGGGACGTTCCCGCCACCGGCGCTCAACTGCACGATCAGGTCGTCGCGGCGGCGCCGGTGCGCGGCCTCCGCCTCCTTCGCGGCGGTCCGGGCGGCGCCGGTGAGGCGTACCCCGATGGGCCCGTAGGCCCAGATCGCGGCGTACTCGGCGGAGAGCGCCGCACCCAGCGCCCCGGCCGGCCCCGGCGGTGTCGGCGCGGTCACCTCAGCGCCTCCACGTGCGTGGCCCGGGCGGCGGCGATCGAGGCGAGCAGCGCGGCCCGCTCCGCCGGCGCCGTCGCGCAGGCCCGGGTCGCCGCCTCCCGGGCGGCGCGTTCGTCCTCGCGCAGCGCGGCCCGCGCCGCCGCCGGATCGCCCGGCGCGGCGGGCGTGGCCGCGGCGGAGGCCGAGGGCAGCGGTACGCCGATGAGCCGGGCCAGTTCGGTCGCGTGCGCGCGGTGCGCCTCGGCGATCGGCGTGAGCAGGCCGGCGAGCGTGGGGTGCGCGGCGGCGGCGTCCCGGTGCCCGGCGGCGAGCCGGAGCGACTCGTCGAGCAGCGGCGTGAGCGGATCCGGCCCGGGGGCGGGGTCGTCGTCGCGGCTCAGGAGGCCGCAGCCGGTCAGCGGCGCCGCCGCTCCGCCGAGCGCCAGGAGCATCCCGGCGCGCAGCACCTTTCGCCGGGAATGCCCGGTTGCCTCGCCGCGTCGTGTCGTTCTGCCCGTCGCCACCGGACAAGTCAACACCATCACCGGCCGTACGTGGGCGACCGGCGTCGGTGCGCCGCCCGGCCCGACGCGCGGCAGGCGCGTTACGCTCTGCGCAGCCGCCGGCGCGTCAGCTCCGGTGGCGTGCCGGCATGGCGGCCGACCGGGTGCCGTCGATCAGCAGGAGGGTGCGGAGATGACGCAGCGTGGCCGTGCCACGAGGTCGACGGGTCCGGCGGGGAGACCCCGACGCGCCGACGCCCCACGGGGCGGGGAGCGTGCCGGCGGCCCGCGCGGCGACCTCGCCGCCCGGCGGGCCCGGCTGCGCGAGGTGATCGAGCCGGTGATCATCGGCGCCGGTTACGACCTGGAGGAGCTCTCCGTCTCCCGGGCCGGCCGGCGGCACGTGGTGCGGGTGATCGTGGACGCCGACGGCGGGATCAACCTGGATGCCGTCGCCGAGGTCTCCCGGGCCGTCTCCGCGGCCCTCGACGCGGCCGAGGAGGCCTCCGGTGACCTCGTCGCCGGGGAGTACCAGCTGGAGGTCAGCTCCCCCGGCGTGGACCGGCCGCTCACCCTGCCCCGGCACTGGCGGCGCAACGTCGGCCGGCTGGTGAAGGTGACCGCCCGCGGCGCGGGCGCCCCGTCCGGCCAGGGGGCCGGGCAGCCCACCGGCGACCGGCAGGTCACCGGCCGGGTGGTCGAGGCCGACGACGAGCGCGTGGTGCTGGAGACCGACGCCGGCCGCGCCGCGTGGACGTACGCAGAACTCGGCCCCGGCCGGGTGCAGGTCGAGTTCCACCGCCTCGACGAGATCGAGGAGACGGACGAACCCGACGACATGGACGACACCGACGACTTCGACGACGAAGATGATGTGGAGGACGAGGAGAGGTGAACATCGACCTCGCGGCGCTGCGCGCACTCGAGCGCGAGCGGGAGATCCCGTTCGACACGATCCTCGCGGCGATCGAGACCGCGCTGCTGACCGCCTACCGGCACACCGAGGGGGCGGAGTCGCACGCCCGGGTGGAGATCGACCGCAAGTCCGGCGCGGCCCTGGTCTACGCGCAGGAGCTGGACGACGACGGCACCGTCGTACGGGAGTGGGACGACACCCCGCACGACTTCGGGCGGATCGCCGCCATGACGGCCAAGCAGGTGATCCTCCAGCGACTGCGGGAGGCCACCGACGAGGTGCACTTCGGCGAGTACGTGGGCCGCGACGGTGACCTGGTCACCGGCGTGGTGCAGGCGCACGAGGCGCGCAGCGAGAAGGGCATCGTCAGCGTCGACCTCGGCAAGCTGGAGGGCGTCCTGCCGCAGTCCGAGCAGGTGCCCGGCGAGCGCTACGCGCACGGCGAGCGGATCCGCTGCGTGGTGGTGCACGTGGCCAAGGGGATGCGCGGGCCGCAGATCACCCTCTCCCGGTCGCACCCGGCGCTGGTCAAGAAGCTCTTCGCGCTCGAGGTGCCGGAGATCGCCGACGGCACGGTCGAGATCGGCGCGATCGCACGTGAGGCGGGTCACCGTACGAAGATCGCGGTCCGCTCCACGACCCAGGGGGTCAACCCCAAGGGCGCCTGCATCGGTCCGATGGGGCAGCGGGTACGGGCCGTCATGAGCGAGCTGCACGGCGAGAAGATCGACATCATCGACTGGTCGGACGACCCGGCGACGTTCGTCGGCAACGCCCTGTCGCCGGCCAAGGCCCTGCGGGTCGAGGTGGTCGACCTGGCCACCCGCACCGCCCGGGTCACCGTCCCGGACTTCCAGCTCTCCCTCGCCATCGGCCGGGAGGGGCAGAACGCCCGACTTGCTGCCCGGTTGACCGGTTGGCGGATCGACATCCGGTCCGACGCCGAGCAGTCCGGTGCCGCCGGCCGGGGCGGAGCTGATCACGTCCCGGAGCCGGGCGGCGCGATCTCGGGCTCCTAGGGGTAGACTTTCTCCAGTGGTACGACGCGCGCTGCCGGAACGCACCTGTGTGGGTTGCCGACGACGTGCGCCGGCCAGCGAATTGCTGCGGATCGTCGCGGTTGGCGACGAGGCTGGTCACAGCCTCCGGCCCGACCCGGCCCGCAGGCTGCCGGGTCGGGGAGCGAACATGCACCCGGATCCGGCCTGCTTCGCGCAAGCGGTGCGGCGACGCGCTTTCGGGCGTGCGCTGCGCCTCACCGGGGTCCCTGACCACGGTGAGCTTGCGGAGCACGTCGATGCGCCAACCACTACGTCCGGTCAGCCCGACCGGGCGAGGGTCGCTAGCAGGGTAGGACGACCGACATGAGCACACGATGAAGTCCCTGAAATGACCAGGCTTCAAGTGCACGAGTGAGGTCGCTGCGGGTGCTGCCCGCACGACCTCGGAGTGAGGAGTGCAGTGGCAGGTAAGGCCCGCGTACACGAGCTTGCAAAAGAGCTCGGGGTCGAAAGCAAGACCGTTCTCGCCAAGCTCAAGGAGATGGGCGAGTTCGTGAAGTCCGCGTCCAGCACCGTCGAGGCGCCCGTCGCCCGACGGCTGCGTAGCGCATTCGTCGCCGGCGCCGGTTCTCCGGCACCGGCCGCCCCACCGGCGGCCGCCCCGGCGCCGACCCCGACCCCGACGACGCCCTCCCCGGCCCCCGGTGGGCCCCGGGTCTCGGCCAAGCCGATGCCGCCCCGGCGGCCGGCCGCGCCGGCACCCGGTCCCAAGCCCAAGGGCCCGGTGCCCGGTCCGCCGCAGCCCGCGGCCCCGGTCGCCAAGCCGGCGAGTGCCCACGACATCGAGGTGGCGGCCGCCGAGGCGCGTGCCGCCGCGCTGAAGGCCGAGCAGGAGGCGGCGGTCAAGGCCGCCCAGGCCGCTCGGCAGCAGCAGCGTGAGAACGTCCGCCGGGAGCCCCCGGCGGACGGTGGCAACCGTCCCGGTCCCCGACCGGGTCCGGGTGCCATGCCGCCCCGCCCGGGTTCCCCGGCCGCCGGTCGTCCCGGCACGCCGGCACCGGGCCCGGGTGGTCGTCCGGGCGGGCGTCCGCCGGCGCGCGGCGCCGGTAACAACCCGTTCGGCATCCAGGGCAGCCAGCAGCAGCAGCGGCCTCCGGCCGCCGGTCCGGGTGGCCCCCGGCCCAGCCCGGCCGGCATGCCGCCGCGTCCGAGCCCGGCCTCCATGCCGCCCCGTCCGAGCCCGGCCTCCATGCCGAGCCAGCGTCCCGCTACCGGTCGCCCCGGCCCCGGTGGCGCCGGTCGCGGTCCCGGTGGCGGCGCGGGTCGTCCCGGTGGCGGCGGCGGTGGCGGTGGCTTCCGCGGCGGTCCCGGTGGCGGCGGCGGTGGCGGTGGCTACCGTGGCGGTCCCGGTGGCGGCGGCGGTGCGCCGGGCGGCGGTTTCCGTCCGGGTGCTCCGGCCGGCGGCGGCGGTCGTCCGGGTGGTGGCGGTCGTGGCCGTGGCGGCGGCGCCGCGGGTGCCTTCGGGCGTCCGGGTGGCCGGCCGACGCGCGGTCGCAAGTCCAAGAAGCAGCGCAGACAGGAGTTCGACAACCTGTCGGCCCCGACCATGAGCTCGGGTGCCCCCCGGGGTCAGGGTCAGGTCGTCCGGCTCTCCCGTGGCGCCTCGCTGTCGGACTTCGCCGACAAGATCAACGCCAACCCGGGTTCGCTGGTCCAGGAGATGTTCAACCTGGGCGAGATGGTCACGGCGACCCAGTCGTGCTCCGACGACACCCTGCTCCTGCTGGGTGAGCACCTCGGCTTCAACGTGCAGATCGTCAGCCCGGAGGACGAGGACCGCGAGCTGCTCGCGCAGTTCAACATCGACCTCGACGCCGAGGTCGCGGAGGACCGCCTGGTCGACCGCGCGCCGGTCGTGACCGTCATGGGTCACGTCGACCACGGTAAGACCAAGCTGCTCGACGCGATCCGCAAGGCGAACGTCGTGGCCGGCGAGGCGGGTGGCATCACCCAGCACATCGGTGCCTACCAGGTCCACGTGCCGCACGAGGGCGAGGACCGCGCGGTGACCTTCATCGACACCCCGGGTCACGAGGCGTTCACCGCCATGCGTGCCCGTGGTGCCCAGGTCACCGACATCGTGGTGCTCGTCGTCGCGGCCGACGACGGTGTCATGCCGCAGACGATCGAGGCGTTGAACCACGCCAAGGCGGCCGACGTGCCGATCGTGGTGGCGGTCAACAAGGTCGACAAGCCGGAGGCGAACCCGGACAAGGTCCGCCAGCAGCTGACCGAGTACGGCCTGGTCGCCGAGGAGTACGGCGGCGACACCATGTTCGTCAACGTGGCGGCGAAGCCGGGCATCGGCATCGACGAGCTGCTCGAGGCGGTCCTGCTGACCGCCGACGCGTCGCTGGAGCTGACCGCTCCGATCGACGGGCCGGCGCAGGGTGTGGCCATCGAGGCGCACCTGGACAAGGGCCGCGGTGCGGTGGCGACGGTGCTGGTGCAGAAGGGCACCCTGCGGGCGGGCGACTCCATCGTCGCCGGTGGGGCGCACGGCCGGGTCCGGGCGATGCTCGACGAGAACGGCAACCAGGTCGCCGAGGCGGGTCCGGCCCGTCCGGTCCTGGTGCTCGGTCTGACCGCGGTGCCCGGTGCCGGCGACACGTTCCTGGCGGCCGAGGACGACCGCACGGTGCGCCAGATCGCCGAGCAGCGGCAGGCACGGCGGCGGGCGGCGTCGTTCGCCAACTCCCGCGGCCGGGCCACCCTCGAGACGCTCATGGAGCAGCTCAAGGAGGGCGAGAAGACCTCGCTCAACCTGGTGCTCAAGGGCGACGTCTCCGGTTCCGTGGAGGCCCTCGAGGACGCGCTGTTCAACCTCGACATCCCGGAGGAGGTCCAGCTCAGGATCATCCACCGGGGCGTGGGCGCGATCACCGAGAGCGACGTCATGCTCGCGAGCGCGTCGTCCGAGCCGGTCACGATCATCGGTTTCAACGTGCGGGCCGCCAACAAGGTCCGCGAGATCGCCGACCGCGAGGCTGTGGAGATCCGGTACTACACCGTGATCTACCAGGCCATCGAGGAGATCGAGGCCGCGCTCAAGGGCCTGCTCAAGCCGGAGTACGAGGAGGTCGAGCTGGGCACCGCGGAGATCCGCGACGTCTTCCGCTCGTCCAAGATCGGCAACATCTCCGGTTGCATCGTCCGGTCGGGCATCATCCGGCGCAATGCCAAGGCGCGCCTGCTGCGGGACGGGTCGGTGGTGGCGGACAACCTCACCGTCAGCTCGCTCAAGCGGTTCAAGGACGACGCCACGGAGGTGCGCGAGGGCTTCGAGTGTGGTCTGACCCTGGGTGGTTACAACAACGTCCAGGTCGGCGACATCATCGAGACCTTCGAGATGCGGGAGAAGGTTCGCGCCTGATCCGCTGAACCACTGATCGAGGGGTTTGCGCCGAAAGGCGTAAACCCCTTGATCATGTGGGGGGTCGTGCGGGTATCGTCCGGGGCGATGTTCACCGGAACCGCGGTCTTCGACCTGCTGCTGCCGGGCGACTCCAGGTCGCTCAAGGCCAAGAGATCATACGTACGGCCGATCGTGGCGGCGCTGCGCCGTTTCGAGGTGTCGGCCGCCGAAGTGGGAGCGCTCGACCTGCACGGTCGGGCGGAGATCGCCGTGGCCGTGGTGGCCGCCGAGGCGTCGCACGTCCGCGAGGTGCTGGACTCCTGCGAGCGCCTGGTGGCCGGCCGGCCGGAGACCGAGTTGCTCTCGGTGCGCCGGCGGCTGTACGGCGAAGAGGACTGACCCGGCGGCACCTGTCCGCCGGGTGGCCGGGACGGTGCCGGCGGCGCGCGGCGCGGGTGGCCGCGCGGGTAGTGTTCGAGTTGTTGGGCCGTCGGCTCCGGGGCGCTCCGCGTCGCCGGGCGGCGGCCGGGAGCGGTACGCCGTGGAGGTGGCGAAGATGTCGGATCCGGCCAAGGTACGCCGGCACGCGGAGCGGGTGCGTGAACTGGTGGCGTCGGTGGTGCGCAGCCAGATCAAGGATCCCCGGCTCGGCATGATCACCATCACCGACGCCCGGATCACCGCCGACCTGCGCGACGCGACCGTCTTCTACACGGTGCTCGGCGACGCGGCGGCCCAGGCGGGCACGGCGGCGGCGCTGGAGAGCGCCAAGGGCATGCTGCGCAGCACCGTCGGCAAGGCGCTCGGGCTGCGGCACTCGCCGACGCTGACCTTCGTCCTGGACGACGTGCAGGATCAGGTCAAGCACATCGACGACCTGCTGGCCCAGGCCCGCAACGCCGACGCCGAGGTGCAGCGCATCGCCGCCCGGGCCGAGTACGCGGGCGAGCCCCAGCCGTACCGGCTGGACGAGGACGAGGACGCCGACGAGGCGCGCGACGCCGACGAGGACGCCGACGAGGACGCCGACGAGACCCCGCCCCGGGGCGGGGACCCGCGGTGACCGAGCCCTCCGGCGGCACGACCGGTGGCGCCCTCGCCGAGGCGCCGCCACCGGTCGACTCCGGCCCGACCGAGGCGGACTGGGCCGCCGCCGTCGCGGCCGTGCGGGGCCTGCCGCCGGACGGGCGGGTGCTGCTGATCTGCCACGTCAACCCGGACGGGGACGCGCTGGGCAGCATGCTCGGCTTCGGGCTCGGGCTGCGCCGGCTGGGCGTGCGGCGGATGCAGGCGACCTTCCCCGGCCCGCCGGAGGTGCCGGAGCCGTTCCGGGGGCTGCCCGGGCTCGACCTGCTGGTGCCGGCGACCGAGGCGTACCCGGACCCGGACCTGGTGATCTGCTTCGACGCGGCCAGCGAGTCACGCCTCGGCGACCTGGTCGACCGGCTGGAGACCGCCGGCGCCGCGCTGGTGCTCGACCATCACGCGTCGAACACCCGCTTCGGCCGGATCAACCTGGTGGACCCGCACGCGGCGGCCACCTCGGTGGTCGCCGAGGGCCTGCTCGCCCGGCTCGGCGTCCCGCTGGACGCCGGGATCGCCGAGTGTCTCTACGTCGCCCTGAGCACCGACACCGGCTCGTTCCGGTTCGAGGCGACCACCCCGGCGGTGCACCAACTGGCGGCCCGCCTGCTGGCGACCGGCATCAGGCCCGGTGACATCTCCCGCCGGATCTTCGACACCCGGCCGTTCGGCGCCGTCCGCCTCTTCGGCGAGGTGCTCGGCCGGGCCCGTCTGGAACCCGCCGGGGCCGCCGGGCACGGTCTGGTGTGGACGTACGCGACCCAGGACGACCTGGCCCGGCACGACCAGCGCCCGTACGTGCTGGAGGCGCTGATCGACTCGGTCCGGTGCACCGCTGAGGCCGATGTGAGCTGCGTGGTCAAGCAGACGCCGACCGGCGACTGGGCGGTGTCGATGCGCAGCAAGGGCGCGGTCGACGTCAGCCGGGTGGCGGTCGCGCTGGGCGGCGGTGGGCACCGCTTCGCCGCCGGTTTCACCGGTTCGGGGACGGTCGACGAGGTCGTCGACCGGATCCGCGCGGAGCTCGACGGCGCGCTGACCGGCCCCGGCCGGCTCTGATCGGAAGGGCCCGGCACTCCGAAGATCAGGGAGAGCTCGGGGAGTGTCCGTCTTCCCGGTTGCGGCGAGTACGGGGAGAATCGCGGGATGGAACAGCCCCACGACCTCACCGTCGAGGCGCCCCGCGCCTGGGACCGTCCCGCCGTCACCGTGCCGGTGCTCGTCTGCCTCTCGCTGGTCGGCGGCCGGTTCCCGTCCTTCTCGACCGAGGCCAACCTCTGGACCCTCGGCACCGGCGGGGTGTTGATCTGGCTGGGCCTGAGCAACCGGGTGCCCCGGCGGCCCGCGCCACGCCGGCTGGGCACCCCGGCGGCCTGGTGGGCCCTGCCGGTGGTGGTCTTCGGGGTCTTCGAGGGGACCACGTTCGTGCTGGCGGCGGGGGACGACTTTCCCACCTTCTCGCGGCTGGCCGATCCGCTGCTGGAGGACCAGCTGGTCCGCTCGGCGGTCTGGCTGGGCTGGCTGTCGGCGTTCTGGGGGCTGGTGCGGCGATGATGCGGATGCTGGCCATCGGGGGCTTCGTGGCCTCCCTGGTGCTCTTCGCCGCCGTCGAGTGGGCGGCCCGCCGCGAGGGCTCGCGGATCCCCACGATCGGCGAGGTCTGCGCCTACGTGATGCGCTACGAGGTGGGCCCGGTGCCGGTCGGCCGGATCGGCCTGTTCGGCTTCTGGTGGTGGCTGGGCTGGCACTTCCTGGCCCGCTGACCGCGCGCACCGCATCCCGTCGGGGACCATGCCGCGCGCCGGCTCCGGACGAACGTGAGTCCAAATCGCGGGAACACCGGGCAGCATGTGGAACTGAACGATAGCTTGGGAATCGGTCGGCGTCGTGTGGCGGCGCTGGCCGTGGGCGGTGTCGCCGCACCCGGTGGCGCCTCCCTCCAGGGTCGGACCGACCCGGGCTCTCGCTGCCCACAGCCGTTCCGGTGACCCCGGACCGTTGCCGGGCGCGCAGCACGACCGCCCGTGAGGGCTGCCGCCGGTCGGCGGCCCACGCCCTGGAAGGGGACCACCATGCCGAGCAAGCCCAAGCCGCAGACCACCGACGAGGCCCGCGAGCAGATGCGCCGCGCGCTGCAGACCTCCATGGACACCCGTCAGTGACCGAAGCCGACCGGCGGTGACGCCGCCGGCGTCCCGCGCCGACAGCGTCACCGCCCATCCGGCTCCGGGCGCGGCTCTCCGCCCGGACCACCGGTAGGTCGGACAACTTCGCCGGTGCGCCCGCCAGCCGGTCGGCCCGGGCGTCGCGCAACTGAGCCGTGACGGTTCCGCGTGCGTCGGGTCCCCGTCGTCGGCAACGCGGGCCCGGTAGGAGCACCCTGTCCCGTGAGGTCGCCCGCCGGCTCGGCCTTCCACTGATCCACCTGGGCCGGCAGTGCTGGCAGCCCGGCCGGGTAACCCCGGGCGACGCCCGCTGGCGGACCGCAGTCGCCGATCCACCTGGACCGGCAGTGTCGGCAGCCCGGCTGGGCAACCCGGGTGACGCTGCTGGCGGGCCACGGTCGCCGAACCCGCCGACCGGCCGGCCTGGTGCTGGACTGCAACCACGGGGCACGCCCGACCTTCACCTGCCCCCGTGCCGATTTCCCCGTCTTCCGTGACCTCGGCCGGCTGCTCTGCCGCCGCTGGGCGCGCCGCGCCACGCCCGTCCCGACCTCCCGCCTGGGCTGCCCGGAGACGATCGACGCCGAGTTCCTCCGGTACGTGCGGCGCTGTCCAGGCCGGTCCCGTCCGTGGCTGCTCACCGCGATCGCCACACACTCGCCGGCGCTCCCGGCGGCCCGGCGCTCCCGGCTCCGCACCCGCGCCGAGGCGCGCCGCTGGCTCGACTCCCTGTCAGGCCTGAGCGTCCGCGTCTCCGGCGTGGTCGTCCAGTCTCCCGGCCCGCTCCGGCCCGAGCGTCTGCGTCTCCCGGCCCGAGCGTTCGCGGCTTCCGGCCTGAGGGTCCGGGTCTCCCGGCCAGCGTCAGTCGCAGAGCTGTGCGCGCAGCGTGTCGTGGGCCCACTGCTGCCAGCGTTCCGGCGTCCATCCCCGGTCGCGGACGAAGAGGAGATACAGCTCGGGACTCAGCAGCCCGAAGAGCACGTCGGCGGCGTCCTCGACGGAAAGCTGCGCCCGGGCGCCGGGTTTGGCCAGGAGGCTGCGCGCCGCGGCGGTCTGGACCTCGAGGCGCGGATCGCTGTCCTGCTGCCACAGGCCGGCCAGGCTCGGGTCCTGCCCGCCGGCGGCACGCAGGACGTCCATGATCGGCGCGACCCGCTGGAGCACCTCGCACGTGCCGCGCACGTGCGCCCGTAGCTGCGCCTCCGCGGTGTCGGCCGCGACGGCGTCGAGGAACCAGGCTCGCTGCAACGTGGGAACCGGCTCGTCGTCGCCGGCGATGGTGACGTCGACCAGCTCCTTGAGCAGCGAGGGCTTGTTGCCGAAGGCGAAGTAGATGGTCTGCACGGAGACGCCGGCGCGCTCGGCGACGCCCTGCAGGGTCGTCGCCCCGTAACCCTGGTCGACGAACAGTTCGTACGCCGCCTGGAGGATCCGTCGCCGGGTCTGCCGCGACCGCTCGCCCTTCTTGCCGGCGCTCTTGACCAGTTGCATAGCCTTACTGTAACACTAGAGTCGCACTCTAAAAACAAACTCTAGAGGAAGGCTCAAAGACATGACTCTCATCCGGACGACCAGGTTCACGGCCGAGCCGGCCGACGCCGACACCGTGCTGGAGCGGCGCGCGAAGCTCCTCGAGGCGATCCGGGCGGTGTACGACGGCCCGACCGAGACCCGACTGGTCCGCGTCGACGAGCGGACCTGGGTGGACATGTGGCGGTGGGACTCGCCCGAGACCCTGCGGGCGGCGCTGGCGGGCGCCCCGGGCCTGCCGGAGGCCGCTGCGGCGTTCGCCGTCGCCCGCGACGTCACCGCCGAGCAGGGCGACCTGGTCGACGAGGACGTCTGGGCCCGATGACACCCTCCAGCCACCTGGCCGTCGAAGCCTCGGGCCTGGTGAAGACCTTCGGCGCGACGCGGGCCGTCGACGGCATCGACCTGAGCATCCCCGCCGGCTCGGTGTACGGGTTCCTCGGGCCCAACGGCGCCGGCAAGACGACCACCATCCGCATGCTGGCCACGCTGCTGCGCCCCGACGCGGGCACCGCATCGGTGTTCGGCCACGACGTGGTCCGCAACGCCGTCGCGGTACGCGACCGGATCGGCCTGACCGGCCAGTACGCCTCGCTCGACGAGGGCCTCACCGCCCGCGAGAACCTCGTCCTGCTCGGCCGGCTGCACGGCCACCGCCCGGGGGACGCCGCAAGCCGGGCCGAGGAACTGCTGGCCGCGTTCGCCCTGGCCGGGGCGGCCGACCGGCTGGTCAGGACGTACTCCGGCGGCATGCGGCGCCGGCTGGACATCGCCGCCGGCCTCGTCGTGACGCCCGACCTGCTGTTCCTGGACGAACCCACCACCGGGCTCGACCCGCGCAGCCGCAGCGACGTGTGGGGGGTCGTCCGGGCGCTCGTCGCCGAGGGCACCACGGTCCTGCTGACCACCCAGTACCTCGACGAGGCGGACCAGTTGGCCGACCGCATCGCCGTCATCGACCACGGCGCCGTCGTCGCCGAGGGCGCCAGCAGCGAACTCAAGGCGTCGGTCGGCGGCGGGACGCTGCATGTCCGGCTGGCCGACCCGGACGACCGGGCCACCGCCGACCGGCTGCTGACCGAGGCGCTCGGCGGGCCCGTGACGCCGGCCCCCGATCTCGCGGCCCTGACCGTCCAGGTGCCGACGGACACCGGTGCGGCGCTACGCGCGCTGACGGAGCTGGCACGGGCCCGGATCGCGGTCACCGAGTTCGGCCTCGGGCAGCCGAGCCTGGACGAGGTGTTCCTGGCGCTGACGGGGCACCCGAGCACCGTGGACGCCACCGCGAGGGGGAAGACCGGATGACCGCGCTCGACGCCGTCGCCGCCGCCCGGCCGTCGCCCGGGGCGCTCGCCAGGCGTCCACGTCCTGCCCGGGCGGGCACGCTGAGCGCCTGCCTGACGTTCGGCCGACGGGCCCTGCTGAGGATCAGGCGTACCCCTGTCCAACTCTTCGACGTCGCCGTCCATCCGGTGGTGTTCACCGTGATGTTCACGTACCTGTTCGGCGGCGCGGTCGGCGGCTCGACCGGCAGGTACGTCGGCTACCTGGTCCCGGGGATCCTCGTCATGACGCTCCTGGTGACCACCGCCACCACCGGCGCCGCCCTGAGCGTCGACGTCGCCAGCGGCGTCTACGACCGGTTCCGTACGCTCTCGATCCGGCCCGTCGCCCCGCTCGTCGGGGCCCTCCTCGGCGACGTGGTGCGCTACCTGCTCGCCTCGGCGGTGGTCGTGGGGCTCGGCCTCGCGCTCGGCTTCCGCCCGGGCGGCGGCGTGGTCGGTGTGGCCGCCGCCGTGCTGCTCGTCGTGGCCTTCAGCGTGAGCCTGTCCTGGGTGTGGACGGCGCTGGCGCTGCTCATGCGCTCGCCGGGTGCCGTGCTCGGGGTGACCCAGGCCGCGCTGTATCCGCTCTCCTTCTTCAGCAACGTCTTCATCACCCCGGCGACCCTGCCCGGGCCGCTGCGCGCCTTCGTCGACGTCAACCCGGTCACCCACCTGGTCACCGCCGCCCGGGAACTCATGGCGGGGGCCCTGCCCGGCCGGCAGATCGGCTGGATCCTCGTCGCCTGCGTCGCCCTGACGGCGGTCTTCGCGCCGCTGTCGGTACGCCTGCTCCGCACCCGTTGATCCGGCGCGGGCGAGGGGTCGTGCTTCCCACGACACCCCTCGCCCGCGCCACCTTTGAACGAAGGGATTCCGATGACCGACCCGAAGAAGACCGACGAGTGCCTCGCGACCGGGGCGACGATCACCGTGACCCCGATCGGTCGGGTTCACAACGGGCGGGTGGACCCGGGCGAGTCGGACCACTGGGGCGACGTGGTGAGCACCATCGTGGTCGAGCCGCGCTTCGGGGAGACATGTCTCACCGGGCTCGCCGACTTCTCCCACGTGGAGGTGGTCTTCTTCTTCGACCGCCTCGCCGAACGGCAGGACTACCGGCCGCCGTCGCGGCCCCGGGGCCGGGCCGACCTGCCCGAGGTCGGGGTGTTCGCCGACCGCGGTCCGCGACGGCCCAACCGGATCGGCTGCACCGTCTGCGAGGTCGTCTCGGCAGACGGTCGAAAGCTGCGGGTACGCGGGCTGGACGCGGTCGACGGCACCCCGGTCCTCGACGTCAAGCCGGTGATGCGGCAGTTCCTCCCGGAAGGTGTCCGGCAACCGGAGTGGGTCGACCGCCTGATGGCGGAGTACTTCGACGGCCAGCCCGAGCCGCCGACGGGCACCGAAATCCCGGGGCACGCCGGGACGGTGCTGCGCTAGGGTGCGGGCATGAGGCCGTTCCAGGGCGTTCTGCCCCCGCCGCGCTCCTGACCGGAGCGCCCCACCACCGGTCGCGTCCCCGCGTGCGGCGACTGCGGCCGGTCCTCCGCACGGCGGCCCGCCTGACCGGGGCCGCAGAACCCAGGTGGTAACGCCCGCCTCTTCTTCGTCGTGCGTGCGCTCCGACAGACGTCGTCCCTGTCAGCGTTTCGATCCGCCCTGGAGCGCACCTGTGTCCCGAACGTCCCTGTCTGGCCCCTCCGCGTCCCCGTCCATTCCGCACCCGCGCCGCGGCCCGGCCGGCGGCGTACGCCGAGGGCTGCTGTACGTCACCGGCGCCGCCGTGCTCTGGGGCACCACCGGCGTCGCCGTGCAGCTCGTCCGCGAGTCCACCACGCTCACCCCGACGGCCATCGGGTTCCACCGCCTCGCCATCGGCGCGCTGGTGCTGGTCGCCCTGCTCGCGCGCCGCCTCGGGCCGGTGCTCACGGCGCTGCGGTCGGAACCGGTCGCCCTCGTCGGCGTCGGGATCGGGCTCGGGGGCTACCAGGCGTTGTACTTCCTCGCCGTCGCGTCGGGCGGCGTCGGGGTGGCCACCGTGGTCAGCCTGGGGCTCGCCCCGGTCCTCATCTTCGGCTGGGAGTCGCTGCGCGCACGGCGGCTGCCCGGGCGGACGATGCTGGGTGCCCTGGTGGCGGGCGTCATCGGCCTCGTGCTGATCACGGTGTCGGTCGGGGAGCCGGGCACGACCGCGCCGCGCCCCCTGCTCGGGCTGCTCGCGGCGTTCGGCTCGGGGGTGGGCTACGCCGCCAGCACGGTGCTGAGCCGGCACGCCGCACAGCGCGTCGCGCCGATGACGCTCACCACCGTGTCGGCGGCGGTCGGCGCGTTGGCGCTGGCCCCGATCGCGCTGGCCGAGGGGATCGGCGTCCCGGCCCGGCTCGCGCCGATCGGCCTGCTGCTTCACCTCGGGGTGGTCACCACGGCGGTGGCGTACGCCCTGTTCTACGCCGGGTTGCGCAGCATCACCGGCAGCGTCGCCGCGCTGGCCACCCTGGCGGAGCCGCTCACCGCCGTGCTGCTCGCGGGCTTGATCGTGGGTGAGTCGCTGCCCGTGCCGGTGCTCGTCGGGGGAGTGCTCCTGCTCGGTGCGGTGACCGTCGTCCACCTCTCTCCTGGTAAGTAACCATGCCGCTTGCGATCCTTACCTGACCGTGCCAGGATCGGCGGCGATGAGCCAATCCGTCGCCTTCGAACCCCGCGCCGTCGCGCCCCGCCGGATCGCCGCGCTGGCCCTTCCGGCGCTGGTGGTGCTGGCCGCCGAACCGATCTACGTGCTCGTGGACACGGCGGTGGTGGGGCACCTCGGCCGGGTGCCGCTGGCCGCCCTCGCCGTCGGCGGCACGGTGCTGACGCTCATCGCCTGGCTCGGCACCGTGGTCGCGTACGGCACCACGGGGCGGTCGGCCCGGCGGTTCGGGGCGGGCGACCGGGCGTCCGCCGTCGCCGAGGGCGTGCAGGCGTCGTGGTTGGCCCTCGGGGTGGGGGTGCTGGTCGCGCTCGGCATGCAGATCGGCGGCGGGGCGTTGGCGCGTACCCTCGCCGGAGGCCCCGGCGAGGTGGCCGACGCCGCCGCGCAGTGGCTGCGGGTCGCGGCGCTCGGCGCGCCCGGGCTGCTGCTCGCCGCCGCCGGCAACGGCTGGCTGCGCGGCGTGCAGGACATGCGCCGCCCGCTGATGTTCGTGCTCGGCCCGAACGTGCTCTCCGCCGTGCTCTGCCCGCTGCTGGTCTATCCGGCCGGGTTCGGACTGGTCGGCTCCGCCGTGGCCAACGTGATCGCGCAGACCATCGGCGGGGTGCTCTTCGCCGGGGCGCTGGTCGCCGAACGGGTCTCGCTGCGCCCCCGCCCGAGGCTGATCGGGCAGCAATTGGCGCTCAGCCGGGACCTGCTGATCCGGGGCGTCGCGTTCCAGGCCAGCTTCCTCTCCGCCACCGCCGTCGCCGCCCGCTTCGGGGCCGCCGCCGTCGGCGCGCACCAGATCGCCCTGCAACTGTGGTTCTTCACCGCCCTGGTGCTCGACGCGCTCGCCATCGCCGCCCAGTCCCTGATCGGCGCCGCCCTCGGGGCCGGCGAGGACGCCGCGGCCCGGCACCTGGCCCGCCGGATCGCGCTGCTCGGCGGCGCCTGCGGCGTGGCGTTCGCCGTGCTCGTCGCCGCCGGCGCCGGTGTGGTCCCCGGCTGGTTCAGCTCCGATCCGCAGGTACGCGAGCAGGCCATGCTCGCCTGGCCGTGGTTCGTGGCGATGCTGCCGCTGGCCGGCGTCGTGTTCGCCCTCGACGGGGTGCTGATCGGCGCGGGCGACGTCCGCTACCTGCGCAACCTCACCCTCCTGGCCGCGCTCGGCGGCTTCCTGCCCGCCATCTGGCTGGCGTACGGGCTCGACCTCGGCCTCGGCGGCATCTGGGCGGGCCTCACGCTCTTCGTGGTGCTCCGGCTGATCGCCCTGCTGCTGCGGCTGCGCTCCGGGGCGTGGGCCGTGGTCGGCGCCGTGCGCTGAGCCTCAGCACCTCGAGGTGGACGCCATCGGGGCGGCCAGGTCGAAGAAGTCGCCCGGATCACCACCCGGCACGCGAGGGCCGTGCAGGTCCGGCAGCCACTGCATCACGTTCACCCAGCCGTCGCGCAGCAAGGCGCAGTCGGCGTTCCAGGTGACGGCCTTCGCGGACGCCAACCAGAGCCCTCGGGACGACGCCGGAACGTCCTTCGGGTGCGGCACCTGCCAGACCACCCGGTCCCGGACCGCCACCAGGCCGGCGCCGGCCGGTGCCCGGCGCATCACGTCGAACGGGTACGCCCAGACGAACTCGGTGGTCACCTCCAGCAGGCGGACTCCGGCCACCGTCCTGGCGCGGTAGCTGATCCGTCCCTGCGCGCGGATGTCGTACTCCCAGTCCGCCCGGGATCCGATCCTCGTGGCGACGTGCAGGAAACGCGAGTTGTCGAAGTGCGGCCGCATCTCCGCGCGGGAGTCTGGCGCCAGCAGGCCGAGGAAGGGTTCGGTGTCGCCGACCAGCATCGCGGTCTCCAGCCGGCTCTCGATGAGCGCCTTCCGTACCGAGTCGAGCGCGGCGCGTACCTGGACCTTGTCGAACGGACCCTGGGCGGTGGCCGCAGGCAGGACGATCGCCTTCTCCCGGAGGGCGAAGGACGCCGCCGGGGTGCCGGTGAACAGATCGCGTGGGGTGCCGACGGCGCTGATCGGCTCGGGCGTCGCGCTCGCGCTCGCGCTCGGTGCGACGGTCGCCGTGCGACGCCAGTCGGCCACCTGAACGACCATCCACCCGGCCGCGACGACCATCAGCAGCGCCAGGGCGAACGCGAAACCGACCGCCAGCGGGCCGTTGTGCCGGGCCTGGAAGAAACGCACCCGGTCCAGCCCGGTCGGTTGGTGTTCCGGCCCCGGCGACCGCATCCAGTCGGGCAGCCGCACCGGCTCGGCCTCGGCGAACAGGACGTCTCGTCGCCCCTCGGCCGCACTGGCGGGAGGCTGCTGGTCGGCGGCCGGCGGCACGTCGGCGGCGGAGGGCCGTTCGGCCGGCGGCGCCTGATCGGTGGTCCCGGGAGTGCCGGCGACCGGGTCGGTGTGCATCGGGTCCGCCTCAGATCGTGTCGCGCAGGGTCAGGTAGAGCCAGTAGAAGAGCCCGGCGAACAGGGCGAACGTCGCCGTCGCGGTGACGAGGAACACGACCACCGAGATCATCGGGCGGGACTCGGTAAGCCTGTCGCGGTCCCGCCACCGCCACAGCGACCGCCGGGCCGCACGCAGCCCGGGCAGCCGCTCGACGAGGTCGGTGACGCGACGGCCGAGGGTCCGTCGCGGTGGTGTCGGGTTACGCATCCAGTCCGGGAGGTCGACCCGGGCGTGGTGGTCGTGCGCGCGTCGTGTGTCGGGTGTCATGAGTGCTCCGGTCCGGGTCAGCAGGTGTCTGCGACGTCCAGCGAACGATCGGGGTCGAACACTGCGTCCGGGTCCTCCGTGTCGACCGGAAGGCCGTAGCTCGGGGCGCCGAGATCCAGCAGACCCTTGTCGAACGACGCGCAGTCCATGTTCGAGGCGTACGAGTCCGCCTTCCAGAGCCAGAGCCCGACGCCCGCCTTCGTGACGTCGTCGGAATGCGGCACATGCCAGACGACGGTGTCGTGGACGACCACCACACCGGCGCCCGGAGTGGGGTCGAGGGTGTGGAACGCGTACGCCCAGACGAAGTTGGTGGTGATCTCCAGCACCCGGATGCCGTCGCTGTCCCGGGTCGCCCGGTAGGTGACCCGGCCCTTGACCCGGGGCTGGTCGGCGGTCAGCCGGGCGCCCGGGGCCAGCCGGGTCGCGTACGTGGCGAAGGAGTCGCTACGGAAGTCGGCTCGCATGCTCGACCGGATATCCGGAGCGAACATCCGCACGAACCGGTCCAGCTCCCCACCGGCCAGGAACTTCCGGTCCAGCCGTGCGAGCAGCAGCACCGCGCGGACGTCGGCGAGGGCCGCCGCCACCTCGGTGGCGCTGAACGCACCCGTCCGCCGGGCGGGCGGCAGCGTGATCCCGGCCGCCCCCTTGGCGAAGGCCGCCGCCGGGGTGCCCGCGAAGCTGTCGGCGGGCGACGCGGGCGGTGCGGGCGATGCGGCGCTCGTCGCGGAGACGCCCGGCGGCGGGCTGGTCGTCGGGTAGCTGCGCGGCGGCTCCCCGGCCCGCCGCCACAGGTCGAACCACCCCACGCCGAGCAGGAGTACGAGGACCAGTCCGCCCCCGACCACGGCGGTGACCGCCCGGGTGTGCTCCTCCCAGAACAGGCGGAGCCGTTCCGGGGCGCCGACCGGATGCTCCTCGGCCGGCTGGCGCAGCCACTCCGGAACCTGCCCCGACTCGTCGCCGGAGGTCAGGGGAGCCGGCCCGACTGACGGGGACGGCTCGTCCGGCGGCGGGGGACTGGTCATCGGCATGTCCTTGGTGAACGGTCTATCGAGGGCGCATGATCTTCGCACCCGGCCGCCCGGGACGTGATCCCGTACGCCCCCGCCGCCGTGATCCCGCCCGAGTGGCTGACGGCACATCGGCCGACCATCGGAGGCGGCCTCCACCGCCGCGCCGGCGGCGAGCGGCTCCGGTGCCGCTGCGGACGTACGGCGGCGGCGGGGCGTCCGGCCCGGTCTGGCAGGCTTGGGTGTCGTGAGCACAGACGGTCTGATCGTGGTCGACAAGCCCGGCGGCATGACGTCGCACGACGTGGTGGCGCGCATCCGCCGGTTGGCGCGCACCCGCCGGGTGGGGCACGGGGGCACCCTCGACCCGATGGCCACCGGCGTCCTGGTGATCGGGGTCGGCCGGGCCACCCGCCTGCTCACCTACGTGATCGGCGCGCACAAGAGCTACACCGCCACCGTCCGGCTCGGCCAGGCCACCGTCACCGACGACGCCGAGGGCGACGTGATCGCCACCACCCCGGCCGGGCAGGTCACCGACGAGGCGGTCCGGGCGGCCCTGGCCGCGCTGACCGGGGAGATCGACCAGGTGCCGAGCGCAGTCAGCGCCATCAAGGTCGACGGGCAGCGGGCGTACAAGCGGGTGCGCGAGGGGGAGAGCGTCGAGCTGCCCGCCCGCCGGGTCACCGTGTCCCGGCTGGAGCTGCTGGCGGTACGCCGCGACGCGCCCGACGTCGTCGACGTGGACATCGACGTGACCTGCTCCTCCGGCACGTACATCCGGGCGATCGCCCGGGACGCGGGCCTGGCGCTCGGGGTGGGCGGGCACCTGACGGCGCTGCGCCGTACCGCCGTCGGGAACTTCGCCCTCGCGGAGGCCGCCACCCTCGACGAGCTGGAGCAGCGCGCCCCCGAGGTGGTGAACCTGCCGCTGGCGGCGGCGGCCGACCGGTTCTTCCCGCGCCGCGACGCCGGCGCCGACGAGGCGAAGGTGCTCTCCCACGGCGGGCCGCTCGACCCGGTGGGAATCGCCGGCCCCTACGCGGTCTTCGGCCCCGACGGCGGGCTGATCGCTATCGTCAGCGAGCGGGACGGCCGGGCCCGCGCGGAGATCGTGCTCGCCCCCGCCTGACGGGGGCGGGGGACGGCGGCCGGTGCGGGCCGCCGCGGAAGGCAGGGGAGGAGCGGCATGCAGCGGTGGCGGGGGTACGACGCGGCGCCCGGCGGCTGGGGGCGGTCGGTCGTCACCATCGGCGTCTTCGACGGTGTGCACAAGGGACACCAGGCGACCATCGGGCACGCCGTGTCCCGGGCCCGCGAGCTGGGCGTGCAGTCGGTGGTGGTCACCTTCGACCCGCACCCGGCCGAGGTGGTGCGCCCCGGTTCGCACCCGGCGGTGCTCACCGAGACCGCCCGCAAGGCCGAGCTGATCGAGGCGCTCGGCGTGGACGTGCTCTGCGTGGTGCCGTTCACCCCGGAGTTCTCCCGGCTGCCCGCCGAGGCGTTCGTGCACGACATCCTGGTCGAGCACCTGCACGCCGCGCTTGTCGTGGTCGGCGACAACTTCCGCTTCGGGCACAAGGCCGCCGGCGACGTGGCGCTGCTGGAGCGGCTCGGGCGCACCTTCGGCTTCGCCGTGGAGGGCGCCCCGCTGGTCGCCGAGGCGGGCACGGTCTACTCCTCCACGTACATCCGCTCCTGCGTCGACGCGGGGGACGTGACGGCGGCGGCCGCCGCGCTCGGCCGCCCGCACCGGGTCGAGGGCGTGGTGGTACGCGGCGACCAGCGCGGCCGCGAGCTGGGCTTCCCCACCGCCAACCTGCTCTGCCACCGGTACGCGGCGGTGCCCGCCGACGGCGTCTACGCCGCCCGGCTGGTGCGCCGGGGCCACGCCGAGCCCCTGGCGGCGGCGGTGTCGGTGGGCACCAACCCGACCTTCTCCGGCCGGGAGCGGCGGGTGGAGGCGTACGTGCTCGACTTCACCGGCGACCTCTACGGCGAGCGGCTGGCGCTGGACTTCGTGGCGCACCTGCGCGGGCAGATCCGCTACGACGCGATCGAGCCGTTGATCGCCCAGATGAACCAGGACGTCGAGCGGACCCGGCGCGTGCTCGGCTGACCGCGTCGCGGCCCTTGACAGGTCGCCGCCCGGCAGGGCTGGTAGTCTGGCGGGGACGTCGGCTGACCGACGTGGGGCCTCGCGTGCCTGCACGACGCCGCGGGTGCGAGGTACCGGTCCGTTCCGGTCCACTGACCGATCCGACGGACATCATCGAACAACCCACGAAACAGGGAGAACATGGCGCTCGACCAGGAAGCCAAGGCCAAGATCCGCGCGGAGTACGCGACCGCCGACGGCGACACCGGTTCGCCGGAGGTGCAGGTCGCGGTCCTCACCAAGCGGATCGCCGAGCTGACGGAGCACCTGAAGGTGCACAAGCACGACCACCACAGCCGCCGTGGGCTGCTGCTGCTGGTCGGCCGCCGCCGTCGGCTGCTCAACTACGTCCACAAGAAGGACATCAACCGCTACCGGTCGCTCATCGAGCGGCTCGGTCTGCGCCGGTGACGTGACGGGGGAGTGGCCCGACCGGGCCGCTCCCCCGCTTCGCCGCCACACGAAAACCGGGCCGCGCGACCACCTGAAAAGGGAGCCGGTCAGCGTACCGGTCTCCGGTAGTGGCCCCCGGGCACCCCGGCCTCGCGCCGGCCACCCGGGCGCTTCGATCGAAGACCGGCCGTCTGAGCAGCTCCCCGCGTCGTGGGCCCCCGATGCGAAGGAGCACGACAGCACCATGACCGAGACCAACCTCGGCACCGAATCCCGCACCGCCGTGATCGACAACGGGTCCTTCGGCACCCGTGAGATCACCTTCTCCACCGGCCGGCTGGCCCGTCAGGCCGCCGGCTCCGTCGTCGCCCAGCTCGGCGAGACGGTCGTCCTCTCCGCCACCACCGCCGGCAAGCAGCCGAAGGAGCAGTTCGACTTCTTCCCGCTGACCGTCGACGTCGAGGAGCGGATGTACGCCGCGGGCCGCATCCCCGGCTCGTTCTTCCGCCGCGAGGGCCGCCCCAGCGAGGACGCGATCCTCACCTGCCGGCTGATCGACCGGCCGCTGCGCCCGTCCTTCGTCAAGGGCCTGCGCAACGAGGTCCAGGTCGTCGAGACCATCCTCGCGCTCGACCCGCAGCACCCCTACGACGTCGTGGCGATCAACGCCGCCTCGATGTCGACCAAGCTCTCCGGCCTGCCGTTCTCCGGCCCGATCGGGGCGACCCGGGTCGCGCACATCGACGGCCAGTGGGTCGCCTTCCCGACCCTGGAGGAGCTGGCCCGGGCCACCTTCGACATGGTCGTGGCCGGCCGCTCGCTGCCGGACGGCGACGTCGCGATCATGATGGTCGAGGCCGAGGCGACGCCGCACGCCGTGACCCTGATCGCGGGCGGCGCGACCGCGCCGACCGAGGAGATCGTGGCCAGCGGCCTGGAGGCCGCGAAGCCGGCGATCCGTGAGCTGTGCCGCGCGCAGAGCGAGCTGGCCGAGGTGGCCGCCAAGCCCGTCGCCGAGTTCCCCGTGTTCCTGGACTACCAGGACGACGTCTACGAGGCGGTGGCCGACCTGGCCCGCGCCGAGGTCGCCGAGGCACTTCAGATCGCCGGCAAGGCCGACCGCGAGGAGGCCCTCGACCGCATCAAGGCCAAGGTCGCCGAGGAGCTCGGCGGTCGCTTCGAGGGCCGGGAGAAGGAGCTCAGCGCCGCCTTCCGGTCGCTCACCAAGTCCGAGGTGCGCAACCGGGTGCTGCGCGAGCAGGTCCGCATCGACGGCCGCGGCCCGCGCGACATCCGCCCGCTGACCGCCGAGGTCGGCGTGCTGCCCCGGGTGCACGGCTCGGCGCTGTTCGAGCGTGGCGAGACCCAGATCCTGGGCGTCACCACGCTGAACATGCTGCGCATGGAGCAGATGGTGGACACCCTGTCCCCGGAGAACCGCAAGCGCTACATGCACAACTACAACTTCCCGCCGTACTCGACCGGTGAGACCGGCCGGGTCGGCTCGCCGAAGCGGCGCGAGATCGGCCACGGCGCGCTCGCCGAGCGGGCGCTGATCCCGGTGCTGCCGTCGCGCGAGGAGTTCCCCTACGCCATCCGGCAGGTCTCCGAGGCGCTCGGCTCCAACGGCTCCACCTCGATGGGCTCGGTCTGCGCCTCGACGCTGGGCCTGCTCTCCGCCGGTGTGCCGCTGAAGGCGCCGGTGGCCGGCATCGCCATGGGGCTCATCTCGGACGAGGTGGACGGCAAGACCGAGTACGTGACGCTCACCGACATCCTCGGCGCCGAGGACGCGTTCGGTGACATGGACTTCAAGGTCGCCGGCACGCCCGAGTTCGTCACCGCGCTCCAGCTCGACACCAAGCTCAACGGCATCCCGTCGGACGTGCTGGCCGCCGCGCTGCAGCAGGCGTACGAGGCCCGGCAGACCATCCTCGACGTGATGCAGGCGGCGATCGAGGCCCCGGCCGAGATGTCGGAGTACGCCCCGCGGGTCACCACCGTCAAGATCCCGGTCGACAAGATCGGCATGGTGATCGGCCCGAAGGGGCAGACCATCAACGCGATCCAGGACGAGACCGGCGCCGAGATCTCCATCGAGGACGACGGCACGATCTACGTCGGCGCCACCAACGGCCCGTCGGCCCAGGCGGCGGTGGACCGGATCAACGGCATCGCCAACCCCACGCTGCCGAAGGCCGGGGAGCGCTTCCTCGGCACGGTGGTCAAGACCGCCGCGTTCGGCGCGTTCATCTCGCTGCTGCCGGGCCGCGACGGCCTGCTGCACATCTCCAAGGTGGGCGACGGCAAGCGGGTCGACAAGGTCGAGGACTTCCTCAACGTCGGCGACCGGGTCGAGGTCGAGATCGCGGACATCGACGCCCGCGGCAAGATCTACCTGGACAAGGTCCGTCCGGAGGGCGCCGAGGCGCCGGCCGCCGGCGAGGCCGCCGGCGGCGAGCGTCCGGCCGGTCGGGACCGGGACGACCGGGCTCCGCGCGACCGGGGCGACCGTGAGCGCGGCGGCGACCGGGGCGGTCGTGGACCGGGCGGCGGCGAAGGCGGCGGCGAGGGTGGCGAGGGCGGCGAGCGTCCGCGTCGCCGCACCCGGCGCAGCTGACGCACCGCACCATCGCATCACCCCACCCCTCGTCGATCTGGGAGCAACACGTGAGTCGGGCCGTCAGCGCGCCGTTTCCGCCGGATCGACGGGGGGTGGCGTCCGTCCCGGGCCCCGCAGGAGGCTCGCACCGGGGCGCCGGGACGGCCCGCTCCGGCGGCGCCGCCCGGGCGGTGACCCGCACCATCAGCGACGACCCGCTGGGCGGCACGGTACGCCGTACCGTGCTGCCCAGCGGGCTGCGCGTGCTCACCGAGGCGATCCCGGCGATGCGCAGCGTCTCGTTCGGCGTCTGGGTCGCGGTCGGCTCGCGCGACGAGACCGGCCCGCAGGCCGGCGCGGCGCACTTCCTGGAGCACCTGCTCTTCAAGGGCACCAACAAGCGCAGCGCGCTGGAGATCTCCGCGGAGATCGAGGCGGTGGGCGGCGAGACCAACGCCTTCACCACCAAGGAATACACCTGCTACTACGCCCGCGTGCTGGACGAGGACCTGCCGCTGGCCATCGACGTCATGTGCGACGCGGTCGCCGACTCGCTGCTTGAGCCGGCCGACGTGGAGACCGAGCGGGGCGTGATCCTCGAAGAGATCGCCATGCACGACGACGAGCCCGGCGACGAGGTGCACGACCTCTTCGCCCGGGCCGCCTACGACGACCACCCGCTGGGCCGGCTGATCTCCGGCACCGAGGAGACCGTCACGCCGATGACCCGGCGGCAGATCCAGGGCTTCTACCGCCGCCACTACACCCCGCCGCGGATCGTCGTCGCCGCCGCCGGCAACCTCGACCACGCCACGGTGGTCAAGCTGGTCCGCCAGGCGCTGCGCGGCACCCCGCTGGACACCGACCCGGCGACGCCTGCGCCGCACCGGTCGGCCACCCCGGCCGTACGCACGAAGCCCGCCACCACCCTGGTGGAGCCGAAGGAGACCGAGCAGGCGCACGTCATCCTCGGCTGCCCCGGCATCGACCGGCTCGACGAGCGGCGCTTCGCCCTCGGCGTGCTCAACAACATCCTCGGCGGCGGCATGTCGAGCCGGCTGTTCCAGGAGATCCGTGAGCGGCGCGGCCTGGCCTACTCGGTCTACTCCTACGCCAGCCAGTACGCCGACAGCGGCCTCTTCGCCGTCTACGCCGGCTGTGCCCCGGGCAAGGTCGACGAGGTGCTGGAGCTGACCCGGGCCGAACTGGCCCGGGTGGCCGCCGACGGCCTGACCGAGGCCGAGGTGGCCCGCGGCAAGGGGATGAGCAAGGGCTCGTTCGTGCTGGGGCTGGAGGACACGGGCTCGCGGATGAGCCGGCTGGCCAAGGGCGAGCTGCTCTACGGCCACCTGATGCCGGTCGACGAGCTGCTCGGCCGGGTCGACGCGGTCACCGTGGCCGACGTCAACACCCTGGCCGCCGAGCTGCTGAGCCGGCCGATGTCGCTGGCCGTGGTCGGCCCGTTCGGCGCGAACGACTTCGCCGCCCGCTGACCCGTCCCGCACTCCCGCCCGGGGCCCGCCCGCCCGGATGCCCGCGCCCCGGCGGCCGACGGTCCGCCCGGATGCGCGTCCCGGCCGCTGACGGTCCGCCCGGATGCGCGCGTCCCGATTGGGATAGGTTGTGCCCCGTGACTGACGAGCAGGAGAAGAGCCCGGACGAGCTGATCCGGGTCGGCGTGCTGGGCGCCAGGGGCCGGATGGGCGTCGAGGTGTGCCGGGCCGTGGACGCCGCCGCCGACATGGAGCTGGTGGCCATGGTCGACGAGGGTGACGGCCTGTTCGCCGCGTCCGACGCCGGGGCCGAGGTGGTCGTCGACTTCACCACCCCCGACGTCGTCATGGACCACCTGCACTGGTGCATCGACCAGGGCATCAACGCGGTGGTCGGCACCACCGGCTTCACCGAGCAGCGGCTGGAGCGGGTGCGCGGCTGGCTGGCACACAAGCCCGGGGTGGGTGTGGTGATCGCCCCCAACTTCGGCATCGGCGCGGTGCTGATGATGCAGTTCGCCGCCCGAGCCGCCCGGCACTTCGAGTCGGTCGAGATCGTCGAGCAGCACCATCCCCGCAAGCTGGACGCCCCCAGCGGCACCGCCAGGCACACCGCGCGGCTGGTCGCGGCCGCCCGCGCCGAGGCCGGGCTCGGCCCGGTGCCGGACGCCACCAAGGACGAGGTCGCGGGCGCCCGGGGCGCCGACATCGACGGCGTACGCGTGCACGCCGTGCGCGCCACCGGCCTCGTCGCCCACCAGGAGGTGCTCTTCGGCACCGTGGGGGAGACGCTGACCATCCGGCACGACTCGTACGACCGGGTCTCGTTCATGCCCGGCGTGCTGCTGGCCGTCCGCGCGGTCCGCACCCGGCCCGGGCTGACCGTCGGCCTGGACGCCCTGCTCGACTGACGGGCAATCCCGTGGCGGCGGCGCCCGGGCGGCCCCTAGGCTGCCCGGGTGATCGATTCTGGAATCTCCGACCGGGCCGGGCGCCGGGTGACCCTGCGCCCGGTCGACGACGACAACTGGCGGGCCGTGGCCGACGTCGCCCCGCGCGACGACCAGCGCGGCTGGGTGGCGGCGCTGGCCGCCCGCTACCTGCTGCTGACCATGCGCTCCGACGTGTGGACCTCACTGGCGGTGTACGCGGACGAGACCGTCGCCGGGCACGTCATGTGGGGCGTCGACGACGACGGGTCCCGCTGGATCGGCGGCATGGTGGTCGACGCGGCCGAACAGGACCGGGGCGTCGGTCGGGCGGCCGTGCGCACCCTGGCTGCGTGGCTGGGCGGCCAGGACGGCGGTCACCCCGTCCGGCTCTCCTACCACCCCGACAACGCCCAGGCCGCCCGCCTCTACACGAGCCTCGGCTTCGTGCCCACCGGGGCGATGGAGGACGACGAACTGGTCGTCGAACTCGTTGCGCCCACCCAGGCCTCGCCACGCGCCTGACCGGGTCAGCCTTCCTCGATCACCGACATGATGTTGCCGGCCGGGTCGGTGAACCACGCGATCGTCGGCCCGTTGCCGCGCATGACGCCCTTGTCGTCCTGGGGCATGCCGGGGTAGTGCGCGAACCGCACCCCGCGCGCGGTCAGCTCGTCGACGGCCCGGTCGACGTCGTCGACGGGGAAGTTGAGCACCGTGTGGGCCGCGGGGGTGTGGTCCGCCTTCGGGTAGACCATCACGTCCCGGCCCCCGGCGAGGTGCAACGTCAGCAGGCCGCCCATGGCGTCGTCCCGCGACACCCGCAGGCCGAGCGTGTCGGCGTAGAACCGTTCGGCCCGGCCGGGGTCGTCCACCGAGAAACTGCTCCACGCCATCGTGTCCGCGAACATGCCCGATGCCTCCCTCTCGTGGACGTCGCCACCGCGACCATGGGGTCACGGTAGGCGACACCCCCGACAGTGTCCGGCGGATCGCCGGCACCGGCGGGCCGGGGAGCGCGGCCCGGTGCGATCCGGGCGCGGGGACGCCCGGCCCGGTGCGATCCGGGTCCGGGGGACGCCCGGCCCGGTGCGGTCCGGGCCCCGGACCGCTCGGCCCGGTCAGTCCCCGGGCGTCGCCGGTGTCGGCGACGACGCACCCGGCGTCAGGTCCGGGAGCGTCGCCTCGGTGGGCGTCGCGTCCGCCGGATCCGCCTCTCCCGGCACCGCCACGTGCAGCCGCACCTGCGGGACGAGCATGTCCTCCACGTCCAGCGCGCGGGCCGCGCCGTCGGGCTCCCAGCCGGTGCTGGTGAGGAACTTGCGGGTCGCCGCGTCGCCGTCGAAGGCCCAGGCCAGCGCGCGGGTGAACCCGTCGGCACGCCACAGGTCGACGGTCGCGGCGAGCAGCCGGCTGCCGTGCCCCCGCCGGCCCCAGCGCGGCTCCACCAGCAGGTCCGTCACCGCGGCGACGTCCGGCCCGAGGACCTCCGCCGGCTCACCCGGGGCGAGCGCCTCGGCGTCGGCCGGACCGGAGGCGGCGAACCCCACCAGATAGGATTGCTCGGCCTGTTCGACGGCGACCAGCACCCGATGGGCGCCGGAGGGCGGCTCCTGCACGGCCGCGCTCCACCGCCTGGCGAGCCACGCCTCGTCCAGGTTGTCGAGCACGTGCCGGGGCAGGATCCGACGATAGGCGACCCGCCAGGTCGCGAGTTGGATGCGTGCGATCTCGCCGGCGTCTTCCGGACGCGCCGGGCGGACGTACCCGAGAGCCATGGGACGGAAGCCTACGCAGGGCGAGGGAGGCGATGGTGGCGCAGGGTCCCCCACGGACGATCCAGCAGGTCGTCGGCGTCGTCGCGCTCGCCCTCGTGGTGACCGCCTTCCTGTCCGTCGCGGCCGTCCGGCACGGCTTCTTCGACCTCAAGGTCTACTACGGCGCGCTGACCTGGTGGGTGCACGACGGCGGGGAGATCTACGACTTCCTCAAGCCCGGCACCCAGTACGGCTTCACGTACCCGCCCTTCGCCGCCCTGGTCATGCTGCCGATGGCGTACCTGCCGTGGTGGGCGGCCATCGCGGTGAGCGTGGCCGCCAGCGTGGTGGTCACCGCAGTGCTCTTCTGGTGGCTGATCGACCCGGTATCCCGCCGCTCCGGCTGGACCCGCTGGTTCGCCCTCGCCGTGGCGCTCTGCCTGGCCGCCGCGTACGAGCCGATGCGCGAGACGGTCAACTTCGGCCAGGTCAACATGCTGCTGCTCTTCCTGGTCGCGATCGACCTGCTCCGGCTGCTGCCGGCCGGCAACCGCTGGGCGGGCGTGGGCATCGGGCTGGCCACCGCGATCAAGCTGACCCCGGGCATCTTCATCGTCTACCTGCTGGTCACCCGCCGCTGGCGGGCCGCGGTCACCTCGATGGCCACCGCGGCCAGTGTGACCCTGCTGGCCGCCGCGCTCTTCCCCGACGCCTCACGGGAGTTCTGGACGGAGGCGCTGTGGAACACCGGCCGGGTGGGTGAACTGGCGTTCGTCTCCAACCAGTCGCTGCGCGGCGTTGTCGCCCGGCTCAACCCGGAACACCCGAGCACCCTGGCCTGGCTGGCGCTGGTGCTCGCCACGCTGGCGCTGTGGGCCTGGCGCTCCCGCGCCGCCGTGGCCGCCGGCGACGAGGCGACCGGCCTGGCGTTGACGGGCGCGGTGATGTGCCTGGTCAGCCCGGTCACCTGGGTGCACCACCTGGTCTGGTTGCTGCCCGCGCTGATCCTGCTTGTCGACAACGGGATGGCCGCGCCCGCCGGCAGCCGCCGGCGCCGCGTCCTGCTGGGCGCCGCGATCGTCGGGTACGGCTTCCTGATCAGCCGGATCGTCTGGGCCTGGGAGAAGGACTTCACCGGGCTCGACGGCTTCCTCGGCAGCAACACCTACGTCTGGATCAGCCTGGCGCTGCTGGCGTTCCTGCCGGTCCGGCGGGTGGGCGACACCGACCCGGTCGACCGGCCCCGGGAGAGGCCGGCCGGGTCAACCGCCGAGGCGTCCGGCGTACCGCAGCTCGACCAGCCCGACCGGCGGGCGCCCGCCGGCCAGCGGCACCGGATAGGTCGACCGCTCACCGTCCGGTGACAGCCCGGCCCGCTCGTAGAACCGGCGGGCCCGGTGGTTGGCCTCCAGGACCCAGAGCCGGTAGTCCGACCAGCCCCGGGCGACCAGCCCGTCGCGCGCCGCGGCCAGCAGCGCCCGCGCCGTGCCGTCGCCCCAGCGGGCCGGCTCGACGTACATCGCCACCACCTCGCCGTGCGCGGCGTCGAGGTCGCCACGGTCCTGGTTGTTGCGGTACGGGCCGAACGTGGTGAACCCGGCCAGCGTCCCGTCGACCTCGGCGAGCAGGGTGGTGAACGGGTGTTCTGGGTCGGCGGTGCCGAGGTCCCGGCGGCGCTGCGCCCAGGCCGTGACGTTGAGCCGCCGCAGCACCTCCTCGGGCATGATCCCGGCGTAGCCGGCCTGCCAGCCGTGGATGTGCACCCGGGCGACCGCCTCGGCGTCGTCGGGCTCCTCGCGGCGGATCGTGAGCATGCGTCCGTTCTATGCCCCGGCGGGTGACGGGTCCAGCGTCCGCACCGGTGTCGTACCTGTGGATTAGGGTGCCCGACGATGGCCGCACCGGAATCGCTCTCGCTCGCCCAGGCACGCCGGGTGGCGCTCGCCGCCCAGGGCTTCGCCGACCCCGCGCCCACGGGCGCGCCCACCCGCCGGCACCTGCGCCGGGTGCTCGACCGGGTCGGGCTGATCCAGATGGACTCGGTGAACGTGCTGCAACGGGCGCACTACCTGCCGCTCTACAGCCGGCTCGGGCCCTACCCGACCGCGTTGCTCGACGACGCCGCCTACCGCCGCCCACGGGAGCTGTTCGAATACTGGGGCCACGAGGCGTCGCTGGTGCCCGTCGGGCTGCATCCGGCGCTGCGCTGGCGGATGGCCCGGGCCCGCTCGGAGTCCTGGGGTGGGATGCGGCGGATCGCCCAGGAGCAGCCCGACCTGGTCGCCTGGGTCCGCGACGAGGTGGCCGCCCGGGGGCCGCTCACGGCCGCCGAGATCGAGCACGACGCGCCCCGGGAGACCGGCAACTGGGGGTGGAACTGGTCGGCGGTCAAGCGGGCGCTGGAGTTCCTGTTCTGGGCGGGGGAGGTGACGGCCGCCGACCGCACCACGTCGTTCGCCCGCCGCTACGACCTGCCGGAGCGGGTGCTGCCGGCCGCCGTGCTCGACGCGCCGACGCCGACCGACGCGGAGGCCCACCGCGCGCTGGTGGGCATCGCCGCGCGGTCGCTCGGGGTGGCCGCGGAGCCGGAGCTGCGCGACTACTTCCGGCTGCCGGTGGCCGGGGCCCGGCAGGCCATCGCCGAGCTGGTCGAGGCGGGCGAGCTGTTGCCGGTCGCCGTGCAGGGCTGGCAGCGGCCGGCATGGCTGCACGCCGGGGCGCGGCTGCCCCGCTGGGTGCGCGGCAACACCCTGGTCAGCCCGTTCGACCCGGTGGTCTGGGAGCGGGCCCGCGCCGAGCGGCTCTTCGACTTCAGCTACCGCATCGAGATCTACGTGCCGGCGCCGCAGCGGGTGCACGGCTACTACGTGCTGCCGTTCCTGCAGGGGGAGCGGTTCACCGCCCGGGTCGACCTGAAGGCCGACCGGAAGGCCCGCGTGCTGCTGGTGCCGGCCGCCTGGGGCGAGCCGGGCGTCGACCGGGGCGAGACCGCGCTGGCGCTGGCCGCCGAGCTGCACCGCCTCGCCGGCTGGCTGGGCCTGGACGCGGTGGCCCCGCCCGCGGCCGGCGACCTGGCCGTTCCGCTGGCCGCGGCGCTGGCGGGCGTGGCCGGTGTACGGTGAGCGACGTGACGAGCGTTGACGGACCGGCCTCCCCGCCGCATCCGCAGACGGGTGGGCTCGACGCCCCGCCCCAGGCGGGCCCGGCCGCACCGGCCGACGGACGGCCCACGGACCAGCCACCGCCCCACCCGGGGACGGCCTATCCGGGGGCCTATCCGGCGGCTCCCTATCCGGTGGCCGAGCCGGACCGGCTCACCCGCTTCGTCGTCCGCCTCTACGAGCGCTCCCCGCGCTGGGCGGTGCCGCTGGCCGCGCTCGGCTGCGTCGCCGCCGGCATCGGCTACGCGCTGATCAGCGACCCCACCCGCTCGGCGCCCGACGCCGCGCCGAGCTGCCTGCTCAAGCTCACCACGGGGCTGGACTGCCCGGGCTGCGGCGGCACCCGCGCGCTCTGGTACGTCCTGCACGCCGACCTGCCGGCCGCCGCCCGGCACCACTTCCTCTTCGTCTTCGCGCTGCCCTTCCTGGCCTACCTCTTCGTCGCCTGGGCCGGGAAGCAGGCGTTCGGCTGGCGGCTGCCCGAGCTGCGGATCAGTTCCCGGGCGATCGGCGTCTTCCTGGCCGCCTGGCTGGCCTTCACGATCCTGCGCAACCTGCCCTGGGCACCCTTCACCTCCCTCTACGTCTGACGGGTGCGCCACTGACGGGTGCGCCTACCGGCGTGCGCGCCGTCCGGGCTGCGGTCGTGTCGGACGGGGTCGTCCGGGTCGCGCGGAGCCGGAATGTCACGAGCTTCCTGGATCTCGTCTCGACCGGGCCGGTCACCCTGCCTGGACCAAGGGCCGGCCCTGACGGTGCGGGTGCCCGTGCCCTGTCGAGCTGAATCGTTTGCGACATCGCGCTCCCGATGCCTGTCCGCCCCGACGCACGCACCGACGGGCCGTCCGGCGCGCCGGCGGACGCGGGGACCCGGCTGAGCTGAGGGCACGGTGGCGGGCCGCCGAGCCGAGGACCCCGCCGCTCGCTGATGTCGTAGACGATTCAGTTCGACAGCGTGCGACAGCCGATGCGCCGGGCCGACCCCCGCCCCCCGTCGTGACGTCCGATGGGCCTCGTGCCGATGCTGGCCACATTCCTGCCGGGTCATGACTCCCGACGCGGCGGATGGAACGCGGCCGGCCCGCGGGCGACCGCGTCGTTTCGGTGACCGACGTTGCACTTGGGCGAGGCTGGCTTGGGCGGGCGGGGGCCACGGCACTACAGTCCCAGGAATGCCGGAGATGGTGCAGCCCCAGGTCAAGCTCGTCGCGTGGACGCACTTCGAGGCCCCCGACGACGTGCCGTGGTCGACCGACGCCGAGGGCGGCCAGGCGCTCGCGGAGTTCGCCGGCCGGGCCTGCTACCAGAGCTGGAAGAAGCCGAACCCTGCCACCGCCACCAACGCCGGTTACCTCGCGCACATCCTGGAGGTCGGCCACCTGAGTGTGCTGGAGCACGGCTCGGTCAGCTTCTACTTCAGCGGGGTCTCCCGCTCGTTCACCCACGAGCTGATCCGGCACCGGCACTTCTCGTACTCGCAGCTCTCCCAGCGGTACGTGCCGGAGCGCGACGCCGCCATGGTCGAGCCCTCGGTGATCGCCGACGACCCGGAGCTGCACAAGAAGTTCGTGGAGGCGGCCGAGGCGAGCGTGCGCGCGTACAACGAGCTGCTGGAGGGGCTGGAGCGGCGCTTCGCCGACGTGGAGAACGCCACGCTGCGGCGCAAGCAGGCCCGCCAGGCGGCCCGCGCCGTGCTGCCCAACGCCACCGAGACGCGCATCGTGGTCACCGGCAACTACCGGGCCTGGCGGCACTTCATCGCCATGCGCGCGACGGAGCACGCCGACGTGGAGATCCGCGAGCTGGCGGTGGAGTGCCTGCGGCAGCTCCAGGGCGTCGCCCCGAACGTATTCGCCGATTTCGTCATCTCGGCCCTGCCCGACGGCACCGAGGTGGCGGCGAGCCCGCACGCCGAGCTGTCCTGAGGGCTTCCCCGGCGGGGCGCCGGTGGTCGTCCGCTAGGTTGGTGGCATGACGCACGACCACCCTGACACGCCCGCCCGGGCGGTGTCCCGCCCCTTCGGGCGAGTGCTCACGGCCATGGTGACCCCGTTCACCGCCGACGGCTCCCTCGACCTCGACGGCGCCGCGCAGCTCGCCAGCTACCTGGTCGACGAGCAGGGCAACGACGCGCTGGTGGTCAACGGCACCACCGGCGAGTCGCCGACCACCACCGAGGCCGAGAAGGAACAGCTGATCCGGGCCGTGGTGGAGGCCATCGGTGACCGCGCCAAGGTCGTGGCCGGGGTCGGCACCAACGACACCCGGCACACCATCGAGCTCTCCACGGCCGCCGAGAAGGCGGGCGCGCACGGCCTGCTCGTGGTCACGCCCTACTACAACAAGCCGCCGCAGAGCGGCCTGCTGCGGCACTTCACCGCCGTCGCGGACGCCACCGGGCTGCCGGTGATGCTCTACGACATCCCGCACCGGGCGGGCGTGCCGATCGACACCGAGACGATGGTGCGCCTGGCCGAACACGCCCGGATCGTCGCGGTGAAGGACGCCAAGGGCGACCTGACCGCCACGAGCTGGGTCACCAGCCGGACGAACCTCGCCTTCTACAGCGGCGAGGACGCGCTCACCCTGCCCGCGCTGGCCGTGGGCGGCGTGGGCGTGGTCGGCACCTCGACCCACTTCACCGGCGCGCTCACCAAGCAGATGATCGAGGCGTACGACGCGGGGGACACCGCCACCGCGCTGAGCCTGCACCGGCGGCTGCTGCCGCTGTTCACCGGCATCTTCCGTACCCAGGGCGTGATCCTGGTGAAGGCGGGCCTGGCGGCCGCCGGGAAGCCCGCCGGGCCGGTGCGTCTGCCGCTGGTCGAGGCGACCGACGACGAGATCGCCCAGCTCCGCGCGGACAGCGCGGCGGCGGGCCTGGAACTGCCCGAATGACCGAACGACACGACGGACGCCGAGTGACGGCGTCGCAGAATGAGGTGGACGCGTGACCGAGGCGCACTTCGAGACGGAACTGCCCCCGCCGCTGCCGGAGGGTGGGCTGCGGATCATCCCGCTCGGCGGGCTCGGCGCCATCGGTCGCAACATGACCGTCTTCGAGTACGACGGCAAGCTGCTGGTGGTCGACTGCGGGGTCCTCTTCCCCGACGTGGAGCAGCCCGGGGTCGACCTGATCCTGCCCGACTTCGGTCCGATCCTGGACCGGCTCGACGACGTCCAGGCGATCGTGCTGACCCACGGCCACGAGGACCACATCGGCGCGGTGCCCTACCTGCTCGCGCACAAGCCCGACATCCCGCTGGTCGGCTCCCAGTTCACCCTCGCCCTGGTCGAGGCGAAGCTCGCCGAGCGGCGGATCCAGCCCTACACGCTTACCGTGCGGGAGGGCGGCCGGGAGCGGCTCGGCCCGTTCGAGTGCGAGTTCTTCGCGGTCAACCACTCGATCCCCGACGCGCTCGCGGTCGCCATCCGCACGCCGGCCGGCCTGGTGCTGCACACCGGCGACTTCAAGATGGACCAGCTCCCGCTGGACGGTCGGATCACCGACCTGGCCGGGTTCGCCCGGCTCGGCGCCGAGGGCGTGGACCTGCTGCTCTCGGACTCCACCAACGCGGAGATCCCCGGCTTCGTCACCCCCGAGCGGGAGATCGGGCCGGTGCTCGACTCGATCTTCGCGAAGGCCAAGGGGCGGATCATCGTCGCCTCCTTCGCCTCGCACGTGCACCGGGTGCAGCAGGTGTTCGACTCCGCCGCCGAGCACGGCCGCAAGGTCGCCCTCATCGGCCGGTCCATGGTCCGCAACATGGGCATCGCCCGCGACCTGGGGCTGCTCAACATCCCGTCCGGGCTGGTCGTCGGGCTGGAAGAGGCGACGAACATGCCGCCCGAGCAGATCGTGCTGATGTCCACCGGGTCGCAGGGCGAGCCGATGAGCGCCCTGGGCCGGATGGCCAGCGGCGACCACCGGCACATCACCATCGCCCCCGGCGACACCGTGGTGCTCGCCTCGTCGCTGGTGCCCGGCAACGAGACCTCGGTCTACCGGGTGATCAACCGGCTGGCCCGGGCCGGCGCCGTGGTGGTGCACAAGGACGTGGCCAAGGTGCACGTCTCCGGCCACGCCCCCGCCGGCGAGCTGCTCTACCTGCTCAACGTGGTCCGTCCCAGCAACCTGATGCCGGTGCACGGCGAGTGGCGGCACCTGCGCGCGCACGCCCGCCTCGGCATCGAGTCCGGCGTCGCCCCCGACCGGGTGGTGCTCTGCGAGGACGGCGACGTCGTCGACCTCGTCGAGGGCCGGGCCAGCCTGGTCGGCCACGTGAAGAGCCGCTACGTCTACGTCGACGGCCTCGCCGTCGGCGACGTCAGCGAGTCGCTGCTCACGGAGCGCCGGATCCTCGGCGACGGCGGGTTCATCGCCACCACCGTGGTGGTCGACTCGGTGACCGGCAAGGTGGTGGGCGGCCCGACCCTGTCGGCGAAGGGCTTCTCCGAGGACCCGGAGGCGTTCAGCCCGGTGATTCCGCTTGTCACCGAGGCCCTGAACCGGGCGGCCTCCGACGGCATCACCGATCCGCACCAGCTCCAGCAGATCGTCCGGCGCACCGTGGGACGGTGGGTGAACGACGCGTACCGCCGTCGGCCCATGATCGTCCCCACTGTCGTCGAGGTCTGACCCCGCACCGCCGACGACGCCCGCCCGCACCCCGTGTGCCGGCGGGCGTCGCCGTGCGGCGGGCCGGCCCGGCGGCTCACCCCGCGGCACCACGACCGGCCGGCCGCCGACATCCCCGTGCACGTCGGCGACCGACCCGGAGCCCGGCCTGGGGCCGGCCCCCGGCCAGCGGAACTCAGTGGCGGCCGAGCCGGCGGCGCAGCAGCAGCAGCAGCAGACCGGCCCCGAGGGCCAGCAGCGCCGCACCGAACAGGGCGTACGTGGTGCCGGCCGGACCGGTGCGGGGCAACCCGGCCCCGTCCCCGGCGGGCGTCGTCGGAGTGGACGTGGTGCTCGGCGTCGACGTGGCGCTCGGGGTCGCCGCCGGCGGAGTCGTCGGGGCGCCGCCCCCCGTGCCGCCCGGCACGGGCACGGTGACCGAGGTGTCCTTGTTGGTGTACCGGTTGGTGGGCGCCAGATACAGGCGGATGCTCCCCGCCCTCTCGCTGACGGCGAGGCGGATGTGCACCGTGTCCGTGGCACCCGCCTTCAGCTCGCCGGACCGGATGATCTCGCAGCCCTTGCCGGCCATCCGACCGCTGTCCGAGCACAGCGGCCAGATCACCTGCACACCCTTCGGGGGGACGAGGTTCAGCGAGTAGCCGCCGAGAGCGAAGGTGCCGGTGTTGCGTACCCGGGCCGTCACCCCCATCGACCCGTCGACGACCGGGCTGGCGGTGGCCCGCAGCCGCAGCGACGTCCGGTCCGGCCAGTTGACGCGGAAGTCGGTGGGGCCCTCCGTGCCACCGGCGGCGTCCCGGCCGGCGACGGACCCCCAGCTGCTCACGCCGAAGACCGGCTCGGCCGCCGTCGCCCTCAGCACCAGCCGGTACACCTGCCGACCACCGGCCGGCACCTGCGTGCCACCGCAGAGCCAGGTCCGGGGCGACCCGGCGCCGCGGCAGTCGCCACCAGAGGTCACGGTCAGCCCGGACGGCAGACGTAGGACGAAGAAGCCCTTCGCCGTCGCCGTTCCGGCGTTGCTGACAAGGACCTCCAGGGGACCCGTCGGGTGCCACGGGTCGCCGCTGAGGAAGACCAGATCCGGGCGGGCGACGATGGTCGGCTCGGCGGCCGTGGTCGGGGTGGGTGTGGGGTCGTGTGCCGACGCGGGCGGGGCGGGGGCGACCAGCGCCAACAGGACGGCGGCCGCCAGGGCCAACAGGGCGGTGGCCGCCACGGCGCCGGCGCGGAACGGATGCGTCATCGTGAACTCCCGGGATTCGGTGTGGGTGATGGAGAGACCACCCGGACCGACCTCCGGTTGCACGGTGTCGGAAGCCCGTCAGGCCAGCAGCGCGTTCAACTCGCCGTAGCCCATCGCACCGGCCAGCGAGTCGTACGACCCGGAGCGCAGCGCCTCCGTGGCGGCCCGGCGGACCAGCCCGTACGCGGCCTCGGCGAGCGCCGAGCCGAGGCTGACCCGGGCCACCCCCAGCCCCGCCAGCGTGGCGACGGGGAGCCCACCCGGCCCGGTGAGCACGTTGACCGGCCCCTCGATGCCGGCGACCAGCGCGCCGATGGTCTCGGCGTCGGCCACGCCCGGCACGAAGATCCCGTCCGCGCCCGCCGCCCGGTACGCGACCGCGCGGCGCAGCGTCTCCGCCAGCCGGTCCGCCGGGTCGCCCACCGCCCGCAGGAACACGTCGGTGCGGGCGTTGACGAAGAGCCGTACCCCCGCCGCGTCCGCGGCCTGCCGGGCTGCCCCGATCCGGGCGCACTGCTCGTCGACCGGGCGCAGCGGGGACGTCCCGGCCGGCGCGGCGTCCTCGATGTTCACGCCGACCGCGCCGGCGGCCAGCACCCCGGTCACGGTGTGGGCGACCCCGGCCGGGTCGGCGGCGTACCCGCTCTCGATGTCCGCGGTGACCGGGACCGTGACGGCGGCGGCGACGCGGGCGACCACCGCCAGGGCGCGCTCGCGGTCCAGCTCGTCCCCGTCCGGGGCGCCCAGGCTCCACGAGACGCCGGCGCTGGTGGTGGCGACCGCCGCCGCGCCGCAGTCGGCCACGATCCGGGCGCTCGCCACGTCCCAGGCGTTGGGCAGGACGAGCGGGGCGCCGGGGCGGTGCAGGGAGTGCAGGAGCAGGGCGGTGCGCTGGTGGTGCGTCGTCGTCATGGGTGCCAGTCCAGCAGGGCGGCAGGAGATCGTCCGGCGGGTTTCGGACCTCACCGGTGGGCCGCCGCCCGGCCCGACAGGGTCAGGGCAGGGCGGCTACCGCCTCGGCGTACGCGACGCTGGTGTCCACGGCCGCGTCGAGCAGGACCGTGAGCTGGGCCGGGGCCACCCCGTGCGCCAGGTCGGTGGCGACGTGACCGGCCAGCAGCAGCTCGCCCTCCCGCTCGTGCACGTACGCCTTCGGCAGCAGGCGGTCGTGGTTCCAGGCGTTGCAGAAGGCGTACGCCTCCGCGAGCCGGTCGGCCGGCAGCCGGCGGTTCGCCACGGACCGGGCCTGGAGGATCTCGCCCCGCTCGCCGGCGCGCCGGAACTGGATCAGCGCCTCGCCCCACCGGCCCGTGACGGCGCCACGGTCGTCCACCGCGTACCGGTCCCCGCGCCGGTCCAGCTCGGCGGTGATCATCGCCAGGCTCAGCGGGCGTGGCTCCTCGTCCGGCAGGACGTCGTCGGGCGGGTCGTCGGCGTCGTCGTCCGCGTCGTCGTCGGGCGGCAGGGGCACCGGTGCGGCGGCCGGCCGTTCGGCCAGCCAGGACGCGATCCGGCCGGACTGGTGGCCGGTGCCGTTGCGGGCGTCGAAGCTGCCGGCCAGCGCGGTGGCCACCCCGAGCAGGGTGGCACCCAGCGTGGCCACGTCGAGCTCGGCGGCCGGCCGCACCCCGTACGCCGGGCGGTGCACCGTCCGCCCGCCGAGCCCCGCCTCCACGGCGAGGGCGCAGACCAGCGCACCGGCGGCGGCGAACTCCATCGCGGACAGGTCGTCGTGCGGCCGGTCCAGCCGGGGCAGTTGCTCGGCGAGGACGTCGACGCCCCGGGCGGGGTGCCCGGCCAGCGCGCACCACCGCAGGTGCGTCGCGAGCAGCGGGAAGGCGGCCTGCTCCTGCCGGTGCCGCCGGTACGCCCGCACGTGCGCCTCGGCCGCCTGCTCCGGCTGGCCGGTCCGCAGCCACGACAGCAGCCCGGCGACCAGCGTCCGCTCCGGCTGCTCGGTGCAGTCGCCGCCGCCGTGCGGGGAGTCCGGCAGGGCGGCCAGCGCGGCCCGGTGGTCGCCCCAGCCGGCGAGCAGTTCCGCCCGTCGGGCCGCCGCGCAGTCCGGGCAGCCGCCGACCGGCCCCGGATCGGCCGTCGACCAGCGGTCGTACCACTGCCGGGCGGTGGGCTCGTCGCCGAGGTGGTCGGCGATGCGGCAGCGCAGCTCGGCGACCACCGCCGGGTCGTCGGCGGCGCGTGCGGCGAGGTCGTCCAGCATGGCCCGGGCCTGGTCCAGCCCGACCCGGGGCGAGCCGAGCAGGGCCTCGACCGCGTACCGCCGGTAGCGCCGCAGCGGCTCGGCCTGGTCCGCCGCCAGCAGGTCGGGGCGGCGCTCCACCGTAGCGAGGCAGCGGCGCACCGGCTCGACCAGCCGCCACCGCTGCCCGTGCAGGAGGTACGCCTCGATGAGCGCGAACCTGGCTGCCAGCGCCGTCCGGTCGTCGCCCGTGGCGTCGGCGTGCGCGGCGATGCGTTCCAGCTCGGTGCTGCGGGCCTCGCCGTCGGGGGTGTCGCGGGCGTCGGCGAGCGCTTCGGCCAGCGCGGGGTCGGACCCCCGGCCCCCGCGCCGCAGCCCGCTCCACCAGCC
Organism: Micromonospora sp. NPDC049060; assembly: GCF_040649055.1. Lineage (NCBI taxonomy): Bacteria > Bacillati > Actinomycetota > Actinomycetes > Micromonosporales > Micromonosporaceae > Micromonospora > Micromonospora sp. NPDC049060. Next base: position 55,345 of record NZ_JBEZEV010000010.1, on the reverse strand, counting down.
GGGCAGCCCGAACGGGTCGAGGCCGCGACCGGCCAGGTCACCGCCGCGGCCCGTCACGCCACCACCCCGCCGGGCAGCCGGGCCACCTCGGTGGCGAGCTGGCAGCCGGTGGCGATGCCGCAGTCGAGCAGCTGGTCGAGCTGGTGCGCGGTGACGCCGCGTTCCAGGTCGGTGATGACCTCGCCGCAGATCCGGGCCCGCCCGTCGTCCTCGACGTGCACGAAGGCCTTCGGCCAGAGCCGGTCGTGGTTCCACGCGTTGCAGAAGGCGTGCAGCGCCGGCACGTACTCGATGGGGAACGCCGGCGCGGTCAGGGTGCGGACCTGGAGCAGCTCCCCGTTGGCGCCGGGGCGCAGGAACCAGATCAGGCTGTCGTCCCAGCGGCCGACCAGGTCACCGTCGGCGTCGGCCTGGACCCGGTATCCCCGGCTGTGCAGCACGGCGGCGATCAGCTCGCCGGTCAGCGGTTCCAGCGCCCCCGGGTGCCCGGCCAGGTGGCCGTCCCGACCGTCCTCGGTTCCCGGCGACGACATGGGGGCAACCCTTCTGAGGCAGATATCACGTGACGCGGCGGGGCCCGCGCTGCGACACGCGGACACGACCCGGAAAGGCGGCGATCTGCCGGGTCACGCCATTAGGTTGATGCTATGGCGGGCCGTACCTCTCAGGCGAGCCGGCGGCGCGGCGCGTCGCCGCGTGGCACCACGAACAGTCGTGCCCGTCAGCCGGCGAAGAAGACCGCCCGCGCGGCGGCCCGGCGGCGGCCGGCGGTCCGGTCCGGCCCGGGGCTGATCGTCGGGCAGGCGGTCCGCACACTGTGGATGGGGATGGCGCACGGCCTCGGCTGGGCGTTCCGGCAGGCCGGCTCGGCCCGGGGGCTCGACCCGGAGCAGCGCCGCGACGGCGCGGGCCTGCTGGTCTTCGGCCTCGCCCTGCTCAGCGCGGTGGCCCTCTGGTTCTCCGGCGCCGGCCCGGTCGGCGCGCGGCTGGCCGACACCTTCCGCCTCTTCCTCGGGGCGATCTCGGTCGTGGTGCCGGTGCTGCTGATGATCGGCGCCTGGCGGTTGATGCGCGAGCCCGTCGATCCCGAGCACCGCGGCCGGGGCCTGGTCGGCTGGACCTCGATGCTGGTCGCCACCGCCGCGATGCTGCACATCGGACAGGACCCGGCCGACGCGGGCCAGCGCGACTTCGCCGGCGGCCTGGTCGGCGCCGGCGTCGGCAGCCTGATGGAGCGGGCGGTCACCGCCTGGGTCGCCGTGCCGCTGCTGATCCTGCTGCTGGTCTTCGGCCTGCTGGTGGTCACCGCGACCCCGATCAACAAGGTCCCGGAGCGGCTCGGCCTGCTGTTCGGCACCCGGATCGCCCCGCCGGTGGTGGAGGAGGAGACGGACGAGGAGCCCGCCCGGCCGGCGCCCCGCAAGCGCGCGGCGAAGCGGGCGGCCCCGCCGCCGCCCGACCCGGCGGAGTTCGACGACGACCTCGACGGGGTGGACCTCCAGGAGACCCTGGTGCTGCCCCGCAAGCCCCCGGGCCGGGTTCCGGCCACCCGCAGGCCGGCGGAGCCGCCGGAGCACTCGCCCGCCCCGACGCGGGCCGAGCAGCTCGCGCTGACCGGGCTGGCGGGCGACTACACGCTGCCGCCGGCGAACATCCTCGGCAGCGGCGCGGCCCCGAAGTCCCGGAGCAAGGCCAACGACGAGGTGATCGTCGCGCTCACCGGCGTCTTCGAGCAGTTCGGTGTGGACGCGGCCGTCACCGGGTTCACCCGCGGGCCGACCGTCACCCGCTACGAGGTGGAGCTGGGCCCGGGCGTCAAGGTCGAGCGGATCACGCAGCTCTCCCGCAACATCGCGTACGCGGTGAAGTCACCGGACGTGCGGATCCTCAGCCCGATCCCGGGCAAGAGCGCGGTCGGGGTGGAGATCCCGAACACCGACCCGGAGAACGTGGCGCTCGGCGACGTGCTGCGGTCGCGGGCCGCCACCAGTGACCACCACCCGATGGTGGTGGCGCTGGGCAAGGACATCGAGGGCGGCTACGTGGTGGCCAACCTCGCCAAGATGCCGCACATCCTGATCGCCGGCGCGACGGGCGCGGGCAAGTCGTCCTGCCTGAACTCGCTGCTGGTGTCCATCCTCACCCGGGCCACGCCGGACGAGGTGCGGCTGCTGCTGATCGACCCGAAGCGGGTCGAGATGACGGGCTACGAGGGCATCCCGCACCTGGTCACCCCGATCGTGACAAACGCGAAGAAGGCGGCCGACTCGCTGGAGTGGGTCGTCCGCGAGATGGACATGCGCTACGACGACCTCGCCGCCAACGGGGTCCGGCACATCGACGACTTCAACCGCAAGGTGCGCAACGGCGAGATCAAGGCGCCGCCGGGCAGCGAGCGGGAGATGCGCCCGTACCCGTACCTGCTGGTGATCGTGGACGAGCTGGCCGACCTGATGATGGTCGCCCCGCGCGACGTGGAGGACTCGGTCGTCCGGATCACCCAGCTCGCCCGCGCGGCCGGCATCCACCTGGTGCTGGCCACCCAACGCCCGTCGGTCGACGTGGTCACCGGCCTGATCAAGGCCAACGTGCCGTCCCGCCTGGCGTTCGCCACCTCCTCGCTGGCCGACTCGCGGGTCATCCTCGACCAGCCGGGCGCGGAGAAGCTGCTGGGCCGCGGTGACGGCCTGTTCCTGCCGATGGGCGCCTCGAAGCCGATCCGGATCCAGGGCGCCTGGGTGACCGAGCGCGAGATCGCCGACGTGGTGAAGTTCTGCAAGGACCAGCGCGAGCCGGAGTTCCGCCCGGACGTGCTCGTCGCGCCGGACGCCGGCAAGAAGAAGATCGACGAGGAGATCGGCGACGACCTCGACCTGCTGGTGCAGGCGGTCGAGCTGGTGGTCACCTCGCAGTTCGGCTCGACCTCGATGCTCCAGCGCAAGCTGCGGGTCGGCTTCGCCAAGGCGGGGCGGCTGATGGACCTCATGGAGACCCGGGGCGTGGTCGGCCCGTCGGAGGGGTCCAAGGCCCGGGACGTGCTGGTCAAGCCGGACGAGCTGGAGGAGGTCCTGGTCGGCCTGCGCGGCGGCGAGGACTAGGACCGGGCGACCGCTGAGGGCGCCGGGGGCGTTCACGGTCGTCACCGGCGGGGCTGAGCCGGGCAACCGCCCGACAGGGCGCACACGCGACGGGCCCGCCGGCACGCCGGCGGGCCCGGTCTCCGCCGGGGGAGCGGTGGGTCAGTTGTTGACGAGCGCGTTGATGATCAGCAGGCTGATCACGATGGCGGCCACGTTGGCGGCGGCGGCGTACCAGCCGAGCGGCTTGTCACCGAGCACGGCGCCGACGATGCCCAGGACCAGCCCGATCACGCCGAAGATGAGCGGGTTGAGCAGGAGCGCGAGGACCGCGAACACGAAGCCCACGATGGTGCAGATGCGGGCGGCGTTGGTGCGCGGGCGGGCGGTCGAGTGCATGTTGGCCATGTCTGCCTCCGTGGATGAGAGCCTTTCCGGTGCCAGGCACAGCTCTACCCACTGTGGTCGTCCGTCACGCCTCGCCCCTGTGGACGCCGGTCAGTGGAAGACCTTCAGGCCGACGACGCCGGCGACCACCAGCAGCAGGCAGGCTATCCGGGGCAGGCTGGCCGGCTCGTTCAGCGCGAGCATCCCGACCAGGGCGGTGCCGACCGCCCCGATGCCGACCCAGACGACGTAGCCGGTGCCGACCGGGATCTCGCGCAGCGCGTACGCCAGGCCGGCCATGCTGAGCACCAGGGTCACCACGAAGGCCAGCGACGGGACGAGTCGGGTGAAGCCGGCGCTGCGGTCGAGGGCGATCGCCCACGCGGTCTCGAGAAGTCCGGAGATCACCAGCACGATCCAGGCCATGGAAGATCACCTCTGCGTAGGCGCCCGGACCAGCGGGCCGGGAGGAGTGGGTTCGGTACACACACGCGGGGCGTCTTGGCCTGACCGGGTACGCCCACCACTCGTCCGGGGCGACCTGGGGCCGCCACGACCGACGGTAGCACCGGCCGGGCGGCCTCCGGGGTGAGCCGGGCCACCACGGGTTGACGTGAACCTCGCTTCAACTTGCAGTATCGGGGTATGCCGCTGCTCTTCTCCGATCCCGAGGTCGCCGCCGCGCTGGACGCCCCCACCACGGTCGCCGCGATGCGGGACGCCCTGCTCGCCGCGTACGCCGGCCGCCTGGTGGCCCCGCCCCGGGCCGCCGCGCCGCTGGGCGGGGGACGGATGGTGCTCACCGCCGGCCACCTCACCGGAGAGTGGTACGGCTACCGCTCGTACGACACGTTCGGGCACCCGGAGAGCGAGCAGGTGGTCGTGCTGCACGACGGGCGCACCGGGGCGGTCCGGGCGGTGGCGGTCGGCGAGGAGCTGGGCTCCCGGCGTACCGGCGGGCTCGGCGGGGTCGCCGTGGACGCCCTGGCCCGGCCGGACGCCGCCACCCTGGGCGTGATCGGCTCCGGCGGGCAGGCGTGGACCCAGGTCTGGGCCGCCGCCGCCGTCCGCCCGCTGCGCGAGGTCACCGTGCACAGCCGCTCCGTCGCCCGGCGGGAGTCGTTCGCCGCCCGGATCCGCGCCGAGCTGGGCGTGCCGGCGCGGGCGGTGGACTCGGCGCGGGCCGCCGTCCGGAACCGCGACGTCGTGGTGCTCGCCACCACCGCCGTCGGCCCCGTGCTCGACGCCGCCGACCTGGCCCCCGGCACCCACGTCAACACGGTCGGCTTCAAGCAGGTCGACCGGCACGAGTTCGGCACCGACCTGCTGGACGCCGCCGACCTGCTGGTCACCGACTCGCCGGCGCAGGCGGCCGCGTACGACCCGCCGATGCTGGCGACGCTGCCCGCGTACGCCGGGCGGTTGCGCGACCTGGGCGCGGTGCTGGCCGGCGCCGATCCCGGCCGGACCGGCGCGGACCAGGTCTCGGTCTTCTGCTCGACCGGCCTGGCCGGCACGGAGGTCTTCCTGCTCGACCGGCTGGTCGGGGTGGGCGCGGCGGCGGTCTGAGCGGGCCGTGGCCGCCGGGAGCGTGCGGGCGGCCCGCCGTTGGCGGCCGCCGCCCGACCGCCCGGTACCCTCGGATGGTGTCTGCCACCTCCCCTTCCCCCGCCGACGGCCGCCGTGTCGCCCTGCTGACCCTGGGCTGTGCCCGCAACGAGGTCGACTCGGAGGAGCTGGCCGCCCGGCTGCACGCCGACGGCTGGCAGGTCACCACCGACGGCGAGGGCGCCGACGTGGTGGTCGTGAACACGTGCGGCTTCGTGGAGAAGGCGAAGCAGGACTCCATCCAGACCCTGCTGGCCGCCGCCGACACCGGCGCCAAGGTGGTCGCCGCCGGCTGCATGGCCGAGCGGTACGGCCGCGAGCTGGCCGACAGCCTCCCCGAGGCGCAGGCGGTGCTGAGCTTCGACGACTACCCGGACATCGCCGCCCGGCTGGACGCGGTGGTGGCCGGCGAGCGGATCGGCGCGCACACCCCGCGCGACCGGCGCGAGCTGCTGCCCCTCACCCCCGTCTCCCGGCGGGACAGCGGGGTGTCGCTGCCCGGCCACGGCACCCCGGTCCGGGGTGTCACCGAGACCGACGAGCACACCCCGGCCCACCTGCGCCAGGTGCTGCGCCACCGGCTCGACACCGGCCCGGTCGCCTCGCTCAAGCTGGCCAGCGGCTGCGACCGGCGCTGCGCGTTCTGCGCCATCCCCGCCTTCCGCGGCGCCTTCGTCTCCCGTACGCCGGACGAGCTGCTCGCCGAGGCGGAGTGGCTGGCCAAGACCGGCGTCCGCGAGCTGGTGCTGGTCAGCGAGAACTCCACCTCCTACGGCAAGGACCTGGGCGACCCCCGGGCGCTGGAGAAGCTGCTGCCCCAGCTCGCCGCGATCGACGGCATCGTCCGGGTGCGGGCGAGCTACCTCCAGCCGGCCGAGACCCGGCCCGGCCTGGTCGAGGCGATCGCCACCACGCCCGGCGTGGCGCCCTACTTCGACCTGTCGTTCCAGCACTCCAGCGAGCCGGTGCTGCGCCGGATGCGCCGTTTCGGCTCCACCGAGCGGTTCCTGGAGCTGCTGGCGAGCGCCCGCGCGCTGGCCCCGGACGCGGGCGCGCGGAGCAACTTCATCGTCGGCTTCCCGGGCGAGACCCGCGGCGACTACCAGGAGCTGGTCCGGTTCCTGACCGAGGCGCGGCTCGATGCGATCGGGGTGTTCGACTACAGCGACGAGGACGGCACCGAGGCCGCCGGACTGTCCGGCAAGGTCTCCGCCGCCACGGTCAAGCGTCGCTACGACAAGCTCAGCGCGCTCGCCGACGAGCTCTGCTCGCAGCGCGCCGAGGAGCGCCTGGGCTCCACGGTCGAGGTGCTTGTCGACTCGGTCGACGACGGCGTGGTCGAGGGGCGGGCGGCCCACCAGGCCCCCGAGGTCGACGGCTCGACCACCCTCGTCGCCCCGGCCGACGGCGGGGTGGACCTGGCCGCGCTGCGCCCGGGTGACCTGGTGCGGGCGACGGTGACCAGCACCGAGGGAGTGGACCTGGTGGCGGTCCCGGATGAGATGATCTCGGCGGCGCCCGGCGCAACACGGTGACGGCGGGCCCGGACGGAGCGGGGGAGCGACGTGGTGGGGTGCCAGGTACGCCACGGCCGCCGGAGCGGGGCGCGGCGATGACCGGGGCGACGGAATCGACGCCCGCGCCGGTGGTGGCCGGCGTACCGGTGATGAACGCGGCCAACGCGCTCACCGCGCTGCGGCTGGTCCTGGTGCCGGTCTTCGCGGCGTCCGTGGTCGCCTCCGCCATGGACCACGCCGGCTGGCGGATGGTCGCCTGCCTGATCTTCGCCGTCGCCTCGGCGACCGACCTCGTGGACGGCTGGATCGCCCGCCGGTTCGCCCTGGTCACCTCGGTGGGCAAGGTCGCCGACCCGATCGCCGACAAGGCGCTCACCGGTGCGGCGCTGCTGCTGCTCTCCTGGTACGACCAGCTGCCCTGGTGGGTGACCGCCGTGATCCTCGTCCGCGAGCTGGGCATCACCGCGCTGCGCTTCTGGGTGATCCGCCACGGCGTGATCGCGGCCAGCCGGGGCGGCAAGATCAAGACTGCGCTCCAGATCCTGGCCATCACGTGGTACCTGTGGCCCATGCCGGCCGTGCTCGCCGCCGTCGGCCCGTGGATCATGGCCGCCGCGGTCGGCGTCACGGTGGTCACCGGCTTCGACTACGTCGCGCAGGCCCTCCGGCTGCGCCGCCCGGCTGCCTGACCCGGTGCCCGTACCGTCCGTCCTCTCCCGCCCGGCCCCGCCCCTCTCCCGCCCGGAGCCGCGCCCGTCGGGAAGGATGAGTAGGGCCGACGGGGCGGGGAAAGGATCCGGGACATGGACAGTGACGCTGCCGGAACGCGGCCGGCCGGAAGCCCGGCGGCCGGCGTGGTGCACAGCCTCTCGGAACGGCGCGAGACCCTGGCCACCGTCGAGTCGCTCACGGGCGGCCTGCTGGCCGCCTCGATCGTGGAGATCGCCGGGGTGAGCGGCATCTACCGGGGCGGCCTGGTGGTCTACGCCACCGAGCTCAAGTCGCTGCTCGCCGACGTGCCGGAGGACCTGCTGGCCGACCGGGGGCCGGTCGACCCGGACGTGGCGGTCGCCCTCGCGGAGGGCGGCCGGCGCCGCTGCGGGGCCGACTGGGGCCTGGCCACCACCGGGGTGGCCGGTCCCGAACCGCAGGACGGCAAGCCGGTCGGGCTGGTCTACGTCGCCGTGGCCGGGCCGTCCGGCGCCGAGGTCCGGCAGCTCGACCTGGACGGCGGTCGCGACCACGTCCGCTCGGCCGCGGTCGTCGAGGCGTTGCGGCTGCTCGCCGCGCGGATCCACGAGACCGACGCCGCCGGGGCGGCCGCATCCGACGGCCGGGCGGCCGGGGCCGACGGCGGACGGACCGACGCGGCCGGCGCGGGTCGCCGCTGACGGCCTTCTGAGGATCCGAGGGGCGGGGTGGGATGTCGTGGGGGCCCGCAACGGGTACGGTTGCGGGAAGGCTCCGACGACCGGTCCGGCTCGACGTGCCGGACGGGCCGCCTGGAAGAGTGGTGTCCCTCAGGGGGAGGTGCGAATGGTCCTGCTACGCCGCGTGATCGGTGACGCACTGCGGGCGCGCCGGCAGGGGCAGCACCGCACCCTGCGCGAGGTCTCCTCCGCCGCCAACGTCAGCCTCGGCTACCTCTCCGAGATCGAACGCGGCCAGAAGGAGCCCTCCAGCGAGCTGCTGGCCGCGATCTGCGACGCCCTCGGTGCGCGCCTGTCCGAGCTGCTGCGTGAGGTCAGCGACACCGTCGCCCTCGCCGAACAGATGCCCGGCGTGCTGGTGCCGGTGCAGGACGAGCCGGCCGCGCCCGTCGCCGTGCGCAGGAGCACGGGTCGGGGCGTCCACCAGGTCAGCTCGGACGGCGCGGTCGCCGTGCAGGTCCGCCAGGACTCCCCGCTCAAGGCCACCCTGCGCAGCTCCCGGGTCCGGGGCAGCGAGCGCGACGTGGTCTGCGCCGCCTGATCCACCCCTCTCCCTCGCCACGTGGTCGGCCTCGACGCCGCCGCGTACCCTTGATCGCGGACGGCGTCGGCGCTCGCTTCGCTCGCCGGTACGGATGCCCCGGTGGCGTCCGGCTGGGACGATGGAGCCACTGCCGCGCCGGAGCCGGCCGGGAGCACCCGGCGCGGTCCAGGCGGAGCGACGCTACTGAGGGGACAACGCAAAGATGGCGAACCCGTTCGTCAAGGGGTGGAAGTACCTGATGGCGCTCTTCGGCGCCAGGATCGACGAGCACGCCGATCCGAAGGTGCAGATCCAGCAGGCCATCGAGGAGGCCCAGCGCCAGCACCAGGCGCTGGTCCAGCAGGCCGCAGCCGTGATCGGCAACCAGCGGCAGCTGGAGATGAAGCTGTCCCGTCAGATGACCGAGGTCGAGCGGTTGCAGGCCAACGCCCGCCAGGCACTGGTCCTCGCCGACCAGGCCCGCGCCCGGGGCGACGAGACCGAGGCCGGTCGCTACGAGCAGTCCGCGCAGACCCTGGCCACCCAGCTGGTCTCGGCCGAGCAGGCCACGGAGGACCTCAAGACCCTGCACGACCAGGCGCTCGGCGCCGCCGCCCAGGCCCGCCGGGCGGTCGAGAACAACTCGATGATCCTCCAGCAGAAGCTCGCCGAGCGCACCAAGCTGCTCAGCCAGCTGGAGCAGGCCAAGATGCAGGAGAGCGTGGCCCGCTCGCTGGAGTCGATGTCGTCGCTGACCGCCCCCGCCAACACGCCCTCGCTCGACGAGGTGCGCGACCGCATCGAGCAGCGGTACGCCACGGCGATGGGCCGCGCCGAGCTGGCCGGCAACTCCGTCGAGGGCCGCATGCTGGAGATCCAGAAGTCGACCCTGGACGCGGCCGGCTCCTCCCGGCTGGAGCAGATCCGGTCGAGCATGGCCGGCGAGCAGCTCGGCGGCAAGCAGGAACGACCGGGTGTGGAGCAGGCCCAGCCCGCCGCACCGGCCGCCGACCCGGCGGCCGCCGCCCGGCTGAACGAGATCCGGGCCAGCATGGGCCGGGAACGTGGCACCGGAGACACCACCGCCGCCGGCTGAGCGGCCGGGTCGAGGAGGCAGAGGTGGCAGACGAGCGCACGCGGTACTTCCGGCGCCTGAGCCGGTTGCGGCGGTCCGCGCGCCGGTGGAGCGTCACGGCCGGCGGCCTGGGCGGCGCCGCCGCCGTGCTGACCCCGTACGCCGGGCTGGGGCTGCCCGACGCGGCCTGGGCGGCCGGGGCGGGCGGCGCGCTGGTGCTCGCCGCCTGGCGCTGGGTCGACCTGCGGGCGCTGGCCGCCCGGCCGGCACCACCGGCGCTCGACCCGGCCGAGGCCGCCGCCCGGTCCCGTGCCAGGCTGGTCGCCGCCGTGGAACGGCTCCCCGTCGGCCCCGGCGTGCTGGCCGAGGTCCGCCGGGTGCGCTCCCGGGTGGCGCTGCGCGGCACCAGCGCCGCCGAGCCGTGGGCCCGGCTGGACCGGGCCGCCCTGACCCTCGCCGGGATGACCGGCCGGCTCACGGGGCTCGCCTCGCCGGCCGTGCTCGAGGCCGCCGAGGCCGACCGGTCGCTGCGGGACCTCGCCGACCGGGTGGCCAGCGTCGAGCGCACGCTGCGGCTCGCCCCGGCCGAGTCCCGGCCGGCGCTGGCCGAGGCGCACCGGGCCCTGAGCGCGCAGCTGGAGCAGGGCGTCACCGCGTACGAGCGGCTCGTCGTGGCCGCCGCCGGCTACGTCGCCGGGGAAGCCCACCCCGACGCCGCGCACCCGGCCGCCTCCCGGCTCACCGAGGCGACCGACCTGCTGCACGGCGTGGCCACGGCCCTGACCGAACTCCGCGGCGTCGGCGCCCCCCTCCGCACCCCCTGACCCTCCCCGCCCCGCCCCGCCCCGGCCCCCTCCCTCCCGCGCGGTCGATCATGCAGTTGTGGTGCCGGTTCGGCGCCCGTTCGGGCGTTTTGCACCCCACCATAACTGCATGATCGGCCCGGGCCCGGGCGCGGGGGCGGGGGGCGAGGTCAGGGGGGTGTAGTTACCGGCACCGGGCCGGTGAACGGGGAGCTGCCGACGACGTTGAACGACCGGATCCGGTAGTGGTAGGTGACGCCGCGCGCCAGCCCGGTGTTGGTGAAGCCCCGGCCCGTGACGGTGAAGGTCGCCACCTCCAGGCCGAACGCCGGGTCCAGCGCCCGCTGCACGATGAACCCCGCGCCCGGTGCCGCCGGCGTGCTCGCCGCCCAGGCGAGGATCACCGTCGCCGTGTCCGGCCCGGGTGCCGTCGCGGTGGCGGTCACCCCCGTGGGCGGGCCCGGCGCCGGCGGGGTGGTCGCCCGGGCCACCGTCGACCAGGCCGACGCGGCGCCGAGATAGGTGGTCCGCACCCGGTAGTAGTACGTGGTGTCGGGGGCGACGGCGATGTCGAGATGGTTGTCGCCGACGCCGATCGCTGTGGTGCCCGGGCCGCTGCTGAACGTCGGGTTGGTGGCCCGCTGCACGTCGATCCCGGTGGCGAAGGAGCGGTTGGTCCAGCGCAGCGCGATCCGCAGCGGCGCGGCCGGCGGGATCGCCGCGGTCAGCCCGGCCGGCGCGGCGAGGTGCACCGAGGCCGGCACGCTGTTGGACCACGTGGAGCAGCTCACCGCGTTCTCCGCCCGGATCCGGTAGTGGTAGGTCACCCCGGGCGTGACGCTGGCGTCGGTGTAGCGGGTCGCCGTGGCCGCCACGGTGATCGCCGTGAGGCCCTCCGTGAAGGCGGCGTCGGTGGCCCGCTGGAGCAGGTGGCTGGTGGCCGGTGGCCGGCTCCCGTTGCCCGTCCAGGTCAGCGCGATCGCGGGCAGCGCGGTGGCCGAGCCGGGGGCGGGGGTCGCGGTCAGCCCGGTCGGTGCCCGGGGCGAGACCCGCAGCACCAGCGGCCGGATCATGCCCTGGTCCCGGTGGCCGCCGAGCTGGCTGTGCCAGTGGTACTCCCAACCGAGGTTGACGAGCTGGTTCACCACGACCGCGGGGCGACCGTCGACCGGGCTGACCGGGGTCGAGCCGGTCCGGGCGCCCGCCGGCCGGAGCGGGTCGAGCAGCCGTACGCTGTCGCCGATCTTGAACGGCAGGGGCGGCGCGACCGGCCGGAGCGCGACGATCACGTCCTCGCGCGGGTCGACCCGGACGACCTGCTTCCAGCCCCGCTCCGCCGGGTGCGGCGGACGGGTGGCGCCGTCCCAGCCGACCCGGCCGACCAGCTGCACGTCGCAGCCGGTGAACCGCACCGGCTGGGTCTGCCGGCTGTTGCCGCGGATCCGCCAGAGCTGGGTGCCGTCGCCGGGCCCGCCCACCGCGACGGCCGGATCGCTGACGTGCAACACCTCCGTGGCCGGGTCGGTCGGCCCGAGCGGCAGGACGGTGGGGGAGAGCGGCCCGGCGTGCGGGTGCCCGACGCCGAGCCGGCCGACGAGCCGGCCGTGGTCCGGTTCGAAGACCTGCTGCACCGCCTTGACCTCCAGCGGCAGGAGCACCGGGGCGGCGGCGCCGGCCGGGACGAAGCTGACCGTCGCGGCGTGCACCGGGACCACCGTGTCGCGCGCGGTCCGGGTGCCGAACGCCACGTCGTACGCCGGCTGCGGCACGATCGGCGGGCGCTGGCTGGCCGCGTACGCCTCGGGCAGGCGCTCGCGCAGCCGCGCCAGGTCGTACGGCGGCGCCGGGGTGCCGACGACCCGGAACTGGAGCAGGGTGCGGGTGTTCGGCCCGTACCCGGGGCGGGCCGGCGGCGCGCCGCCCTCGGCGCTGCGGTCCGGGGCGCCGGTGAAGTGGTCGGCGCGCGGGTCGAAGCCGGGCAGCGGGGCAGGGCAGTCGTTGTAGAGGATCAGCGTGCCGCCGGGCGCGACGGTGGAGAAGTCGACGAGCACGTCGGCCGCCTCGCCCGGGGCGAGCAGCAGCGCGTGCGCGTCGACGTTGAGCACGGTCGGGTCGCGCCGGTCGTACCGGTAGCTCACCGGCCGGTTCGGCACCACCACCGGCGCGGGCAGCAGGCCGCACTCGTTGCCGATCTGGACGAGCTCCGGGCCGGCGGCGCGCGGGTCCGGCACCCCGCCGTCGCGCCCGTCCGTCGGCCAGCCGGCGGGCCGCTCCGGCGCGCGTACCGCCTCCACCATCGGCACCTCGCCGGCGCCGGCGTCGGCCAGCCCGCCGTCCGGGTCCCACATCGGGCCGTCGGAGCGGGCCCGGTAGAGCTGGAGGTTCAGGCCGCGGTCCAGGCAGGCGTTGAGGATCCGGAACCGGTACGTCCTCGGCTCGACCTCCAGGTACGGGTACGCGATCCCGTTGACCAGCACGGTGTCGCCGAACGCGTCCGGCACCGCCGACGGGTGCGGGACGCCGGGCGCGAGCGGCGGCTCGTCAGGGTCGGCGACGGGGTCGTGGTGCGGGTTCGGCACGGGGTCCGCCCGGTGCCGCGTACCGCCGTGCTCCCGCTGCCCGACGTCGTCGCCCGTACGCGACCACGGGCCGTAGTCCCACCGGCCGGTCGGGTTGGTCCCGTCGGCCCGGTGCGGGTTCTGCCGGGGCTGGTAGACGTGCGGGTGCCAGAGGCTGCCCCGGGAGCCCCAGCGGTCCCGGTCCCACGTCGGGTCCTCCCCGGCGAGCTGGGCGTCCTCCGGCACGAACGTCTTGTCCTCGATCACCAGGGGCAACTGGTCGGCGGGGAGCACCTCGTCGGCGACGAGCCGCTCCTCGGCGGGATCGGTGAGCAGGTAGAGGGCGACCTGCCCGGAGTAGACGGTGAGCCGGGCCAGGCCGACGGTGTTGTCGTGGAACCAGCACAGCCGCCCGCTCTGCTCATTCGGGTAGTAGAGCGTGGTGGCGCCCGCGCCGGGCGGCGGCATGTCGGGCACGTGGGTCAGGCCGGGCCCCGTCGGGTAGGGGGTGATCTCGCCGGCCGGCGTCACCCACTGCCAGGGGTTGCCAGCGCTGGTCCAGCCGGTGTGCGCGCCCGCCAGCCGCAGCACCGCCCGGTTCTGCGGGTAGGGTGCCGGGCCGTCGAGCGGGCCGGCCCCGGCGCCGTCGACGGTCGGGTCGACCGGCAGGAAGAGCTCGCCGGAGCGGCCGGTGGGGAGCTGGTTGATGAACTTGACCCGGACCGGCCGGCCGCGCCGGGCCAGGATGAGCGGGCCGAGGTGCCAGGGGCGTCCCGCCGGCGCGACCGTGTTGTGCCCGTGGGCGTCCGTGCCGAGGTTGAGCTGCCGGTAGCCGCGCAGCCGGGTCGCCGGCAGGTCCCGGTGCAGCCGCTGCGCGTACTGCTCCAGGCCGATCTCGTAGTAGTCGCAGCCCGGATAGCTGACGGTGTCCGGCACCGCCACCGGCAGGTGGGCGCCGAGCTCGGTGCGGCCGAGCGCGCCGGGGCGGGGCAGCGCGTCGACGAACTTGCGGATGCCGGTGCCGGGCACCACGCGGCCGTCGCCGTCGACCACCGGCAGCGGGCTGCGGGCCTGGTTCGGCAGCGGGCCGAAGTAGCGGGGCACGGCGGCCGGGTCGAGGCTGGCCGGCGCGGCGACCGGCTCCGCCGCGCGCCGGGCCGCCGGTACGGGCCCCGCCCCGGTTCCGTCGGCGTCGTGCTCGGCGCGGGCGCTCGCCCGCTCCGCCCACGGGATCCGGAGTCTGCGGAACAGCTCCATGGCTCTCCCCGGTGTCCGGGCGCTGCGGCCACCACGTCGGCGTGGCGGACCGGTCGCGCGTCGCTGACGATGCGTGAGGAGTCAACCGCAGCATGCGACCTCGACGGCGATGTTAGGAAGTACCCAATCGTCCGTATCTGTGGCAAGGACGCGACTCGCCGCCCTGCCGGCGGAGTGTCCCGCCCGACACGCCGACCGGGTGGCTGCGGGTGGCTACCCGCCGTGCGCGACGCAGGACACGCGCGTGTCGCACCGGCCCGGCCGCGTCAGTCGGCGGGACGCTCCGGCTGGCAGACCGGGCACCAGTAGGTGACCCGCTCGCCCAGTTCCTCCTTGCGGATGGCGGTGCCGCACCGCCGGCAGGGCTGGGCGCGCCGGCCGTAGACGTAGCTGGTCTGCCCCCGGCGCAGCGAACCGGTGGTGCTCTGCGTCCAGCGGCCCCGGTTCGCCGCGAGCAGCTTCTGCGCGAGGGCGACGGTCCCGGCGAGGTCCGGCACCGCGCGCACCGGGGTCCACGGCGAGACGCCGCGCAGGAAGAGCACCTCGCACTTGTAGAGGTTGCCGACGCCGGCCAGGTTGCGCTGGTCCAGCAGCGCCTCGGAGATGGTGACGTCCGGGTCGGCGGCCAACCGGCGCACCGCCTCCGCCGGGTCCCAGTCCGTGCCGAGCAGGTCGGGGCCGAGGTGCCCGACGAGCGACTCCTCCTCGGCGGTCGGCACCAGCGTCAGCTCGTGCAGGTGGTAGCCGACGGCGACCGCCCGCGCGCTGCGCAGCACGACCCGGATCAGGTGCGCCGGCCGGGCCGTCCAGCGCTCCCCGGGCGCGTACGCCCGCCAGGCGCCGTCCATCCGCAGGTGCGAGTGCAGCGTCCAGCGCGCCCCGCCGTCGTCTCCCGGTGCCGCGTCCCCGGCCGCACCGCCGCCCTGCACCGGGGCCGTGCCGCCCTGCGCCGAGGCTGTACCGCCCTGCGCCGAGGCCGCGCCGGCCTGCGGTGTGACCGGGGTGTCGGGCGGTGGCGTGGCGTGCGGTGGGGCGGTGAGCCGCAGCAGCAGGTGCTTGCCCCGGCTGGCCGACTCCCGCACCGTCCAGCCGGCGAGGTCGGTCGCGGCGAGCTGCGGCACCCGGAAGTCGCTGCCGGTCAGGCGGGCGCCGGCCAGGGCACGGTGCAGTACGCGGGCGGTGTTCCAGACGGTGTCGCCTTCGGGCACCCGTCCATCCTTCCTCTCCATCCTTCCTCGTTCGAAGGAAATTCGCATGCGTCGCTGGTTGTATGAAGTTTTTTGTCAATCTATAAATAGAGCGTCATCGAAAAGTTGTCAGGAGAGCGCCATGACTCTGTCTCAACGTCGTGCCCGTACCACCGCCCTGACCAGCATCCTCGCCCTCGCCCTCGCGCTCCTGCCCACCCTGACCCCCGCACCGGCCGCCGCTACCGCCGTCGACTCCGCCGCCTCCGCCGCCACGCCCGGCCTCACCTACCGGGTGTACGCCACCCGGATCGGGCTGGTCGGCGGAGTGACCGCCAACGGGCACACGATCGTTTCCCGGGACCACTTCGTCGCGCTGCCGTCGTTCCGCGGCCTGTCCCCGCGGAACACTGGCGACTACACCGTCCGGGTCTGCACCACCACCGGCAGCCGGTGCGAGTACGCCCCAGTCTGGGACGTCGGCCCGTGGAACACCCGGAACGACTACTGGAACCCCAGCGACGTGCGGGAGGAGTGGAAGGACCTGCCGCAGGGCCTGCCGCAGGCACAGGCGGCCTACCAGTCCGGCTACAACGGCGGGCGGGACCAGTTCGGCCGGACGGTGCTGAGCCCGGCCGGCATCGACCTGGCCGACGGCACGTTCTGGGACGGGCTCCAGCTCACCACCAACGCCTGGGTCGACGTGGCGTACCTGTGGACCGGCAGTGGCCCCCGGGGGGTGGTCGGCGGTGGTCCGCTCAACATCCGTGCCGGCGCCGGCACGGGTTACGCGGTGCGCGGCCTCGCCGCCCGGCACGCGAACGTGCCGATCGAGTGCTACGTGACCGGGCAGAGCGTCGCCGGGCCGTACGGGACCTCCAACCGGTGGAACCGCGTTGCCAGCGGCCAGTACGTCAGCCACGCGTACGTCTCGGCGGTCTACGGCGGCACCGTGCCGCTCTGCTGACCACCGCCCGCGTACGCCCGCCGGGCAGGACGGAGCAGTCCGCCGGCCCGGCACGGCGACCGGGCCGGCCCGACCAGGGCCCGGTCGGTCGGACGGCGGCGCGCTCCGCCGCCCGGCCCGGCCAGGCGGCGCTCCGCGTGCTCAACCGGCCGCGACCCGCAGCAGGTCGCCCGGCGCCACCGCCAGCAGGTCCACCGCCCGGCCGCCGTTGACCGCCACGGCGACCAGGCCTGCGGAGTCGGCGTGCACCAGCAGCCCGTCCGGCCCGGCGTCGCCGAAGGTACGCCCGTGCACGGCCTCCCGGTCGGGCCCGGCACCCGCGCCCGGTCGCACCCGGACCCGGACCGGCAGCGGCGCCAGCAGGTCGGCCGGCGCGGCCAGTTGGACGTTGCCGAAGTGGTCGACGGTCAGCACCTCGGCCGTGAACCCGTCCGCCTCCCGCCGGAGCACCGGCGCCGGCAGCCGGACCAGGGACTCCGGGTCGACCGCCGGGCCGACCCCGGACAGCGGTGCGCCGAGCGCCAGCCGCGCGGCGACCGGCGCGAAGACGTCCCGGCCGTGGAACGTGCGGGACACCTCGGGCGCGAGCCACTCCGGGTCGGTCAGCTCGACGGCTGCGGTCACCCCGCCCAGCGCCTCGGCGGCCTCCACCAGCAGGCCGTTGTCCGGCCCCACCAGCAGCCCGCGGGGCGTGGCCAGCGCGACGCCCCGCCGGGTGGTGCCCACGCCCGGGTCGACGACGGCCACGTGCACCCCCTGCGGCAGGTGCGGCACGGTCTGCGCGAGCACCGCCGCGCCCCGGCGTACGTCGGCCGGCGGGACGAGGTGGGTCACGTCGACGACCCGGGCCTCCGGCGCCAGCCGCGCGATCACCCCGTGGCAGGCGGCGACGAATCCGTCAGCGAGGCCGTAGTCGGTTGTCAGCGAGATCCACGGGGCGCGGGCCGTACCGGCGGGCGGGCCGGCGACGGCCTGCCGACCGTGGACCGGGCGGCCGGCGGGGACCCGTCCGTCGGCGGTGAGGGGCGGTTCCGGGACCGGTCCGTCGGCGGTGAGGGGCAGTTCCAGGACCAGTTCGTCGTGCAGCTCGATGCCGTCCTCGCCGACCACCGGGATGCTCGGCTTGAGCCGGCGGGCCCGGTCCACCGCGCCCCGGTCCACGCGCACCAGCCGCAGCCCGCGCCGCTGGTAGAACCGCAGCGCCCGCAGGTTGTCGTTCGTGGTGACGAGCCAGAGCCGGGCCCGGCCGTCGGCCCGGGCCACCTCGCCGGCCGCCGCCAGCAGCGCAGTGCCGACGCCGCCGCCGGGCGTCGCGGCCACCACGCTGACCACCTCCAGCCCGTCGGCGTCGTCGTGGTGGGCGAGCGCCCCGACGACCGCCCCGGCCCCGTCGGTCGCCACCAGCGTGGGCAGCGTACGCAGGTCGTACCGGGTGTCGTGGGCGACGACGTACGGCCCGCCCCACTCGCGTTCGTGCAGCGCGTCCACGGGCGCCCGGTCCCCGGCCCGTGCCGGCCGGACGGTCACCCCGTCCACCTCGTCCGCCCCGTCCACCCCGGTCATCGTCGGCTCCCCTCGTCGACCGGTCGGGATCGTACCGACGCCGTCAGCCCGCCCCGGTCGACCGGGGCGGGCTGGCAGAAATGGGACAGCCGCACTGACCGACCGGCCACTGCCGGGACGGGATCCGGTTGGGCAGACTGCCAGGGGTGACCAACCGGAGCCTGCCCGCCGTCGCGGTGCTCGTGATCGCCGCCGCCCTCACCGCCGCCTGTGGCGACGACGCGGAGGACCGGCGCGCCGCGCCACCGGCCGCCACGGCGTCGACCCCGGCCGACGTGCCGTCCCCGGGCCCGACCGGCGCGGCGGAAGCCACGGCGACGCCCGCCGCCCCGCCGAGCGCCCGGCCGACGGGGGCGGGCCCGGCGGCTCCGAGCGCCGGCGGGCCCACCCAGCGCCGCCCCGCCAGCCCGCCGCCGGTCGAGCTGCCGGCCCGCCCGACCGGGACGCCCGGCGCGCGGCAGGTCGTCGACGCGTTCAAGGCCGCCGGGCTGAAGGTGCCGAACCCCCGGGACCGGTCGGTCGAGTGCGGCCCGGACGGGCTCGGCCTGGGCTGCTCCGAGCTGGTCGCGACCGACGCCGTCACCGTGTACGTCTTCCCCGACGAGACCAGCGCCAGCGACATCGCCGAGACGTGGGGCGGCCAGTCGTTCCGGCGGGGCACGGTGGTGCTCAACTACCTGGAGGCGAAGACCCCCGCCGCCGATCGCGCCAAATACGAGAAGGTCCTCACGGGCCTGCGCTGACCGGTGCGGGTCAGCCGCGCAGGCGCAGGCCGCGCGGGGTGGCCCGGAAGCCGGCGGCGGTGAGGGCGTCGCGCAGCGGCGAGGAGCGCACCGCCTCGCCGTCGGCCCGCTCCACCGACATCGCGCCCAACGCGCCGGAGTGGACCGCGTCGGCGAGCGCCTTCCCGGCCGCCGTCAGCAGCTCGGTGTCGTCGGTGAAGGAGAGGATCGTCCGCCCGCCGCGTTCGACGTAGAGCACCAGGTCGCCGGCGACCAGCACCACCACGGCGCCGGCCTTGCGCCCCGCCCGGTGCCCGGTCGCCGGGGCCGTCCCGTCGCCCGAGTCGACCACCCGCTCCGGCCAGGACAGCGCCGCACCGTACGGGTTGGCCGGATCCGTCGCGGCGAGCACCAACGTGGGCCCGCCACGCCCCCGCCCGCCGTCGGTCGGCTCGGCCAGCGCCCGGATCCGGTCCACCGCCCCCGGCACCGCGAACTGCGCGGCGCCCAGCCCCTCGACGAAGTAGCCCCGCCGGGCCGCGCCGCGCTCCTCGAGCGCGGAGAGCACCGGATAGACCGCGGCGAAACCGCCGGTCACCTGCTCGGCCATGACCGCGCCCCGGGTCACCACGCCGTGCCGTTCGAGCAGCACGTCGGCCAGGGCCGCGGCGCGCCGGGTCGCGTCGGTGTCGCGCTCCGGCAGGCGGGACCAGCGGCCGGCCACGGTCGGCGGGCCGCCGCGCGTCGGCAGGGCCACCCGCCCGGGGCGCCGGTAACGCGTGCGCGGCGTGGTGGCACGGGACCGGTGCGCCCCACCGCCGCCGAGCGTCGCGCGCAGCGGCGCCAGGGTGTCGTTGGTGAGGTGACCGGCCCACACCAGGTCCCAGACGACGGCGGTCAGCGCGGCGTCGTCGGTCGAGCCGACCCGGTCGGACAGCGACCGGAAGAACAGCGCCTGCCCGTCGCCGAGCGCGTCCAGCACCGCGTCGTGCAGCGGGGTGCGGGTGAGCGCCTCGTCGGGCGGGGGGAGCAGCAGCGGCGCGACGTCCGCGTAGGCCAGGGTGACCCAGCCGTCCCCGCCGGAGATCGCCCCGGAGCCGGCCCAGAGCACCTCGCCGCTGGCGCAGAGCTCGTCGAGCTGGGCGGGGGAGTAGTCGGCGACCCGGCCGGGCAGCACCAGCCGTTCCAGGGCCGACGCCGGCACGGCCGCGCCCTGCAACTGCTCCACGGCGGCGGACAGCGCCTCCACCCCCCGCGCGGACGAGCCGACCTGCTGCCAGCGGGGCAGGAACGCGGCCAGCGCGCGGGGCGGCACCGGCTCGATCTCCCGGCGCAGCGCGGCCAGGGACCGGCGGCGCAGCAGCCGCAGCACCTCCGCGTCGCACCACTGGCTGCCGGCCGTGTCGGGGGTGAACTCGCCGGCGACCACCCGACCGGTGGCGGTGAGCCGGCGCAGCGTCTGCTCGATCACGAAGACGCCGAGCCCGAAGCGGGCCGCGCAGGTGGCGGCGGCGAACGGCCCGTGCGTACGCGCGTAGCGGGCGACCAGGTCGCCGAGCGGATCGGCCACCGGGGCGAGGTAGGCCTCGGCCACCCCGACGGGCAGGGCCACGCCGAGGGCGTCGCGCAGCCGCGCCGCGTCCTCGACGCCGACCCAGCGCTCCTCGCCGGCGACGCGCACCCGCAGCACCCGGCGGGCCGCCGCCAGCTCGGTCAGCCACGCGGGGGAGGCGCCCCGCTCGGCCAGCTCCGCCTCCGACAGGTCGCCGACCACGCGGAGCAGCTCGACCACGTCCTCCGCGTCGCGCGGGCGGCGCTGCTCGGTCAGCCAGCGCAGCTGCCGCTCGGTCTCGGCCAGCACCGCCGGATCGAGCAGCTCCCGCAGGTCGACCCGGCCGAGCAGCTCGCCGAGCAGGGTCGAGTCCAGCGCCAGCGCGGCGGCCCGGCGCTCGGCCAACGGCGCGTCGCCCTCGTAGAGGAAGGCGCCGACGTAGCCGAAGAGCAGCGACCGGGCGAACGGCGACGGCTGGGCGGTCTCCACCTCGACCAGGCGCACCTTGCGGGCGGCCAGGTCGCGCATCAACTCGGCCAGCGCGGGCTGGTCGAAGACGTCCTGGAGGCACTCCCGGGCGGCCTCCAGGGTGACCGGGAAGTCGGCGTACTCGCGGGCGACGTCGAGCAGCTGGGCGGCGCGTTGCCGCTGCTGCCACAGCGGCTGGCGGCGGCGCGGGTCGCGGCGGGGCAGCAGCAGCGACCGGGCGGCGCACTCGCGGAAACGGGACGCGAAGAGCGCGGACGTGCCGACCGACTCCTCGACGAGCTGGGCGATCTCCTCGGGCTCGAAGACCACCACGTCGGCGCCGGGTGGCTCCTCCGCCGTGTCCGGCAGGCGGACCACGATGCCGTCGTCGGACGGCATCACCTGGGCGTCCACGCCGTAGCGCTCGGCGAGCCGGCGGCCGATGGCCAGCGCCCACGGCCCGTTGACCCGGGCGCCGAGCACGCTGTGCACGGCCAGCCGCCAGTCGCCCAGCTCGTCGCGGAACCGCTCGACCACGACGGTGCGGTCGTCGGGCAGGGACCGGGTGGCGGCGCGCTGCTCGCGCAGGTAGGCCATCAGGTTGCCCGCGGCCCAGTCGTCCAGGCCGCCGGCCCGCAGCGCGGCGACCGCCGTCTCGTCGTCCTGCCGCAGCAGGGCGCGCACCCGGGCGCCGATGGCCCGGCCCAGCTCGACGGGGCGGCCGAGCTGGTCGCCCTTCCAGAACGGCATCTTCGCCGCCTGCCCGGGGGCCGGGGAGACCAGCACCCGGTCGGGGGTGATCTCCTCGATCCGCCAGGACGACGAGCCGAGCAGGAAGACGTCGCCGACGCGGGACTCGTAGACCATCTCCTCGTCCAGCTCGCCGACCCGGGCGGCCCGCTCGGCCCCCGCCAGGAAGACGCCGAAGAGGCCCCGGTCGGGGATCGTGCCGCCGCTGGTCACCGCGAGCCGCTGCGCGCCGGGCCGGCCGGTGAGCGTGTCGGTGGCGCGGTCCCAGACCAGCCGGGGCCGCAGCTCGGCGAACGCGGTGGACGGGTAGCGGCCGGAGAGCATGTCGAGCACGGCGTGCAGCGCCGAGTCGGGCAGCTCGGCGAAGGGCGCCGCCCGGCGTACGAGCACGGCCAGGTCACCGACGCGCCACGGCTCCAGCGCCACCATGGCGACGATCTGCTGGGCCAGCACGTCGAGCGGGTTGCGCGGGTGGTGCAGCTCCTCGATGGCGCCCTCGGCCATCCGCTCGGCCACCACGGTGCACGAGAGCAGGTCGCCCCGGTGCTTGGGGAAGACCACCCCCCGGGAGACCGCGCCGACCTGGTGCCCGGCCCGGCCCACCCGTTGCAGGCCGGCGGCCACGCTGGGCGGCGCCTCGATCTGCACCACCAGGTCGACGGCGCCCATGTCGATGCCCAGCTCCAGGCTGGAGGTGGCCACCACGGCGGGCAGCTGGCCGGACTTGAGCGCCTCCTCGATGTGCTTGCGCTCCTCCCGGGAGACGCTGCCGTGGTGGGCGCGGGCGATCACCGCCGCCGCGCCGGCCGCCGCGCCGGCCTGCGCCATCAGCTCCGCCGGCGTGCGGCCGACGCGCACCGGCCCTTCGGGGCCGCCCCACTCCTGTGCGCCGCGCGGCGACGGCGGGGGCCCGCCGGCCAGCTCCTCGCCGGCCAGCTCGTTGAGCCGGGCGCAGAGGCGCTCGGCGGAACGCCGGGAATTGGTGAAGACGATGGTCGAGCGGTGTGCCCTGACCAGGGAGAAGACGCGTTCCTCGACCGCCGGCCAGATGGACGCCCGGCGCGCGCCGAGGCCGCCGAGGTCGTCCTCCGGCGGCTCCTGCTCGTCGAGGCGGGTCATGTCCTCCACCGGCACCTGGACGCTGACCTCGATCGTCTTGGCGGTGGGCGGCGCGACGACGTCGACGGGGCGGGCGCCGCCGAGGAAACGGGCGCACGCGTCGACGGGCCGGACGGTGGCGGAGAGGCCGATCCGCTGCGCCGGGGCCGGCAGCAGCTCGTCGAGGCGCTCCAGGGAGAGCGCGAGGTGGGCGCCGCGTTTGGTGCCGGCGACCGCGTGCACCTCGTCGAGGATCACCGTCTCGACGCCGCGCAGGGAGTCGCGGGCGGCGGAGGTGAGCAGCAGGAACAGCGACTCGGGTGTGGTGATGAGGATGTCCGGCGGGGTGCGGGCGAAGGCCCGCCGCTCGTCGGCGGGGGTGTCGCCGGTGCGCATCCCCACGGTGATCTCCGGCGGGGCGACGCCGAGCCGGGTGGCGGCCTGGCGGATGCCCGTGAGGGGGGTGCGCAGGTTGCGCTCGACGTCGACCGCGAGCGCCTTGAGCGGGCTGACGTAGAGCACCCGGCACCGCTGCCGGGGGTCGGCCGGGGCGGGCTCGCGGGCGAGCCGGTCGAGCGACCAGAGGAACGCGGCCAGCGTCTTGCCCGAGCCGGTGGGGGCCACCACCAGCGCGCTGCGCCCGGCGGAGACGGAGCCCCAGGCGCCGGTCTGGGCGGCGGTGGGCGCGGCGAAGGCGGCACCGAACCACTCCCGGGTGGCCGCGCCGAAACCCGCCATCGCATCCGTCACGCCATCCATCCTGCCCCGGCGGTGTGACATCGAGGTTCTGGGCGGAGGGCCATTGCCCCGCTCCGGCTCATACGCGATGTTTGCGCGTTCAATCCGTTAAGTCTTACTTAACTGCTTGCTTGTGCCCCACAACATAAAGTAACTTCACCCGGAGCATCGGCCCGGGGTGGAGGAGATCGGATTGACCGTCGAGCAGCGGAGCTTCGAGCCCGGCACCGACGTGCTCATCCGCAAGGTCGACAGTCACCTCGCTGCCGTCCGCACCGGGCTGTCCGGCCCGGAGCTGGAGCTGGCCGAGCGGCTCGCCGCCGCGCTGCGGGAGCTGGTCGTCTCCACCGCGCAGGCCAGCGCGGCCGACCGGGGGCAGGTCCGCGCCGCGGTGCACTACTTCGTGCTGCGTCGGGAGAGCCGGGGCCGGTTGCTGCCGGTGCGCTCCCTCGCCGCCGCCCAACGGGTGGTCAACAAGGTCGTGGTCCAGCTCGGCCGCCCCGACCTGCTGGTGGAGCCCCGGCGCGAGCGCCCCGCCCGGGAGCCCGTCGCCCCCACCGCCGACGTCGCCGTGGGCTGACGGCCGCCCCTCCGCCCTCCCCCGTCCGCCCTCCCGCCTCCGCCCCGGCCAGCTCCCCGCCTGCGCCCGGCCGCCCCTGCCGTGTCGCCCCTCGGCTGACGGCTGGCCGACCGTCTCGGCCGGTTACCCGCACGCGGGCGACAACGGGACGAATTCCCGCAAAACCGCCCGCCGGGCGACGATCTGGCGTCTGATCGCACCTAGGTGCCCGTCCCACCTCCGGCGCGCGCCGCAGCCACCTCGACCGGGAGCGCGGGTGCTCGTACTGCTGATCCTCCACTTCGTGGCGGCCCTCGTCGCGCCGCTGCTCGTCCGGTGGTGGGGTCCCCGCGCCTGCTACCCGCTGGCGCTGGCGCCGGCGGCGGCGTTCGGCTGGGCGCTGGCCCGCACGCCCGCCGTCCACGACGGCGGCGCGGTGGTCGAGACGTACCCGTGGATCGGCCAGCTCGGCGTCGACCTGGCGCTGCGGCTGACCACCCTGTCCTGGCTGATGACCCTGCTCGTCGGTGGCGTCGGCGCGCTGGTCCTGGTCTACAGCGCCTACTACTTCGGCCGGGAGTCCGCCGGCATGGCCCGGTTCGCGGCCGTGCTGGTGGCCTTCGCGGGGGCGATGCTCGGCCTGGTCCTCGCCGACGACCTGCTGCTGCTCTACGTCTGCTGGGAACTCACCACGATCTTCTCGTACCTGCTGATCGGGCACAGCACGGAGCGGCGCTCCAGCCGGTGGGCGGCGGCGCAGGCGCTGACCGTGACCACGTTCGGCGGGCTGGCGATGCTTGTGGGGTTCATCATGCTCGGCGGGCACGCCGGCACCTACCGCTGGTCGGAGATCGTCGCCGCCCCGCTGCCGGGCGGGGCGTACCTCGTCGGGGCGGTCGTGCTGATCCTCGTCGGGGCACTGTCCAAGTCGGCGGTGCTGCCGTTCAGCTCGTGGCTGCCGGTGGCGATGGCGGCGCCGACGCCGGTGAGCGCGTACCTGCACGCCGCCGCGATGGTGAAGGCCGGCGTCTACCTGATCGCGCTGCTCGCCCCGGTGCTGGCGAGCGCCGGCCCGTGGCGGCCGGTGGTCGTGGTCGCCGGCCTGGCCACCATGCTGACCGGGGGCTGGGCGGCGCTGCGGCAGACCGACCTGAAGCTGCTGCTGGCGTACGGCACGGTCAGCCAGCTCGGCCTGATCGCGGTGGCCGTCGGGGCCGGCACCCCCGACACCGCGCTCGCCGGGGTGGCGATGCTGCTGGCGCACGCCCTGTTCAAGGCGCCGCTCTTCCTCGTCGTCGGCATCATCGACCACGGCACCGGCACCCGCGACCTGCGGGAGCTGTCCGGGCTGGGGCGCCGGGCGCCGCTGCTCGTCGCCGTGACGGTGCTCGCCGCCGCCTCGATGGCCGGGCTGCCGCCGCTGGTCGGCTTCGTCGCCAAGGAGGCCGTGCTGGCCGCGTTCACCGACCGGCCCGCCGTCGTCGCCGTGCTGGTGGTGGGCACCGCGCTCACCGTCGCCTACAGCGCCCGCTTCGTCTGGGGCGCGTTCGCCACCCGGCCGGGCGTGGAACCGGCCGTGCTCGGGCGGATCCCCGCGTCGATGCTCGCCCCGCCGGCCCTGCTGGCCGCCGTCGGGCTGGCCGCCGGCCCGGCCGCCGGGATCCTCGACGGCCTGCTCCGCCCGTACGCCGAGTCGTTCGGCGTCGTCGGCAAGGACCTGGCGCTCTGGCACGGCCTCAGCCCCGCGCTCGGCCTCTCCGCGCTGGCCGTGGCCGGTGGCGCGGCGCTGTTCGCGCTGCGCGGCCCGCTCGCCCCGGTGCTGGCCCGGCTGCACGTCCCGGTCAGCGGCAACCAGGGGTACGAGTGGTTCATCCGCCGCTTCGACCGGCTGGCCATGAGGGTCACCGGCGCGACCCAGCGGGGCTCGCTGCCGCAGTACCTCGGCGTCATCCTGGTCGTGTTCGTCCTGGTGCCCGGCGGGGCGATGCTGGCCACCCGACCGTGGCGGGAACGGATCGCCCTCTGGGACAGCCCGTTGCAGGTCGTGGTGGTGGCGGTGGTGACCGTCGCGGCGGTGCTGGCGGTGGGCGCCCGCCGGCGGCTGACGGCGATGCTGCTGGTGGGCATGACGGGCTACGGCACGGCGATGCTCTTCGTGGTCTACGGCGCGCCGGACCTGGCACTGACCCAGTTCCTCGTCGAGACCGCCACCATCGCGGTGTTCGTGCTGGTGCTGCGCCGGCTGCCGGAGCGGTTCTCGGCCCGCCCGAGACGTCTGAAGTGGGCGCGTCGGACGATCGGGCTGGTGGTCGGCGTGGTGGTCGGCGGGCTGGCCCTGACCGCCGCCTCGGCCCGGCGGGCGCCCACCATCTCCGCCGAGTTCCCGGACCTGGCCGTCACCCACGGCTACGGCCGCAACGTGGTCAACGTGACCCTGGTCGACATCCGGGCCTGGGACACGATGGGCGAGCTGTCGGTGCTGGTGGTGGCCGCGACCGGCGTGGCCAGCCTGGTCTTCCAGCGGTCCCGGACCGGGCCCCGCCCGCGCCGCCCGGAGCGGCCGGACCGGGTGCAGCGGCCGGGGCACCGGGTCTGGCTGCGCGGCGGGTCGACCCTGCACGAGCGGCAGCGTTCGATCGTGCTCGAGGTGGTGACCCGCCTGGTCTTCCACACGGTGGTGGTCTTCTCCCTGTTCCTGCTCTTCGCCGGCCACAACGCGCCGGGCGGCGGCTTCGCCGGCGGCCTGGTGGCGAGCCTGGCGCTGGCCGTGCGCTACCTGGCCGGCGGCCGCTACGAGCTGGCCGAGGCCGCCCCGGTCGGCGCCGGCACGGTGCTCGGCGCCGGCCTCTTCGTCTCGATCGGCACCGGCGCCGTCGCCCTGTTCGCGGGCGGCACGGTGCTCGAGAGCGCCCGGATCAACCTGTGGCTGCCGGTGATCGGGGACTTCTACCTGGTCACGTCCCTCTTCTTCGACGTGGGCGTCTACCTGGTCGTGGTCGGGCTGGTGCTGGACATCCTGCGCAGCCTCGGCGCCGAGGTGGACCGGCACATCGAGGCGGCCG
The DNA here is from genome assembly GCF_040649055.1 of Micromonospora sp. NPDC049060. Lineage (NCBI taxonomy): Bacteria > Bacillati > Actinomycetota > Actinomycetes > Micromonosporales > Micromonosporaceae > Micromonospora > Micromonospora sp. NPDC049060. Next base: position 28,444 of record NZ_JBEZEV010000010.1, on the reverse strand, counting down.
GCGAGTCCGGGGGCGGCCTGCGGGTCGACGGGCAGGGGGAGCGGGCGTGAGGACGGCCGGCGCGGGGCCGACCCTGGTGCTGGTCGTCGCCGCCGGGGTGCTGGTCGGCTGCGGGGTCACCCTGCTGCTGGAGCGCAGCCTGACCCGGATCCTGCTCGGCGTCATCCTGCTCGGCAACGGGGTGAACACGCTCATCCTGCTCGGCGGGCGCTCGGGTGCCGCCCCGGTGGTCGGCACGGCGCCCGCCGGTACGTTGAGCGACGCGCTGCCGCAGGCCATGATCCTCACCGCCATCGTGATCACCTTCGGACTGACCGCGTTCCTGCTGGCGGTGAGCTACCGCAGCTGGTACCTCACCGGCGACGACGAGGTCCCCGACGACATCGAGGACCGGCAGATCAGGCATGCGGTCGAGCGCAGCGAACTGGCCGCCGCCGACCTCGGCGGCGAGGGCCCGGACGCCGACCCCGAGCAGGTCGACCCGGAGCCGCCGCGCCGGCTCCGCCGCGGGGACGGCCCCGGATGACCGGGTACGCGGGAGGGGGCGCCCGATGAGCTGGCTCGTGCCGCTGCCCGTGGTGGTGCCGCTGCTGGGCGCGGCGCTGACCCTGCTGCTGGCCCGGTGGCCCGGGGCGCAACGGGTCGTCAGCGTGGCCTGCCTGACCGCCACGCTGGCGGTGGCGGCGGTGCTGCTGGTGCAGGCGTACCGGCACGGGCCGGTGGTGGTCCAGGTCGGCGGGTGGCCGGCGCCGGTGGGCATCGTGCTGGTCGCGGACCAGCTCGCCGCGCTGATGCTTGTGGTCTCGTCGGCGGTGACCCTGTGCGTGCTGCTCTACTCCGTCGGCCAGGGGCAGGGGGACTTCGGCGAGACCGTCCCGGTGACCATCTACCACCCCACCTACCTGGTGCTGACCGCCGGCGTGACCAACGCGTTCCTCGCCGGGGACCTGTTCAACCTCTTCGTCGGCTTCGAGATCCTGCTGGCCGCGAGCTTCGTGCTGATCACCCTCGGCGGCACCGAGACCCGGATCCGCACCGGCTCGACGTACGTGGTGGTCAGCATCCTCTCCTCGATGATCTTCCTAGCCTCGGTGGGCCTCGTGTACGCGGCCACCGGCACGCTGAACATGGCCCAGTTGGCGCACCGGCTGGACGCGCTGCCCGGCGGCGTACGGCTGACCCTTGAGCTGATGCTGCTGCTCGCCTTCGGGGTCAAGGCGGCGGTCTTCCCGCTCTCGGCCTGGTTGCCGGACAGCTACCCGACGGCGCCGGCCCCCGTCACGGCGGTCTTCGCCGGCCTGCTCACCAAGGTCGGCGTGTACGCGATCATCCGCACCGAGACGCTGCTCTTTCCCGGTGGCCACGTCTCCGGGCTGCTGATGGTGGTGGCCGGGCTGACCATGGTGGTCGGCATCCTCGGCGCGGTCGCCCAGTCCGACCTGAAGCGGCTCTTCTCGTTCACCCTGGTCAGCCACATCGGCTACATGATCTTCGGAGTGGGGCTGAGCACCGTCGCCGGGCTCTCCGGCGCGATCTTCTACGTGGTGCACCACATCACCATCCAGACCACGCTGTTCCTGGTCGCCGGCCTCGTCGAGGAGCGGGCCGGCAGCACGGACCTGCGCCGCATCGGCGGGCTGGCCCGGGCGGCCCCGCTGCTCGGCGTCCTCTTCTTCGTCCCCGCCATGAACCTCGCCGGGATTCCGCCCTTCTCCGGGTTCCTCGGCAAGCTCGGCCTGCTCCAGGCCGGCGTCGCGGCCGGCGAGCCGCTGCCCGGCGTGCTGGTCGCGGCGGGGACGGTGACGAGCCTGCTCACCCTCTACGTGGCCTCGCGGGTGTGGAACATCGCCTTCTGGCGCGCCCCCCGGCTGGCCACCACCGAGCCGGTCGTCCACCTGCCCGCGCTGATGGTCGGCGCGACGATCGCGCTGGTCGGGCTGGGGCTGGCGCTTACCGTCGTCGCCGGGCCGCTGTTCGACGTCACCGCCGACGCGGCGGTCGACCTGCGCGAGCGCACCCCGTACATCCGTTCCGTGCTGCCGGTCGGTGTCCCGTGACCCCGGCCTCCGGGACGCCGCCGCGCGGGCGGGGGCGGCGGCGCGACCGGTTGATCGCCTTCGGCTGGCTGGTGCTGGTCTGGAGCCTGCTCTGGGGGGACTTCTCGTGGGGCAACCTCGCGGGCGGGACGCTGGTGGCCGGCGCCGTGCTGCTGTTCTTCCCGCTGCCGCCGGTGAGCTTCGGCGGCCGGCTGCGCCTGGGGCCGCTGGTCGTCTTCGCGGTGCGCTTCGTCGGCGAACTGGTCAGCGCCAGCGCGCACGTCGCCCGGGTCGCGGTCCAGCCCGGCTACCGGCCCCGGGGGGCGATCATCGCGGTCCGCCTGCGGGTGCGTACCGACCTGAACCTGGCGCTCACCGCCGAGGCGATCTCGCTGGTGCCGGGCACGCTGATCGTCGAGGTGGACCGGGACGTCGGAGTCCTCTACGTGCACGTGTTCGACACCCACGGCCCGCAGGACCTGCGCGGCAGCCGGCAACGGATCCTCGCCGTCGAGCGGCGGATCGTCCGCGCGGTCGGCTCCGACGCCGAGGTGCGCCGGGTCAGCGCCGATCCCGTCGAGAGGGGACCCGAACCGTGATCACGTTCCTCGCCGCCACCCTCACCGTCCTGTTCTCGGTGACCGCGCTGCTGGCCCTGATCCGGCTCTACCGGGGGCCGTCGCTGATCGACCGGGTGGTCGCGGCCGACATGCTGCTCGCCACGATGGTCGGCGCGGTCGGCGCGGAGGCCGCGGTGAACCACCACGCCACCACCCTGCCGGTGCTGGTGGCGCTGTCCATGCTCGGTTTCGTCGGGTCGGTGTCGCTGGTCCGCTTCGCCGTGCGCGAGGACGGGGAGGCCTGATGTGGGGCACGCTGGCCGACTGGCTGGGCGGCGGCTGCCTGGTGGCAGGCGCCCTGCTGAGCCTCGCCGCCGGGATCGGGGTGCTGCGCTTCCCGGGCACCCTGGACCGGATGCACGCCGCGACCAAGCCGCAGGTGCTCGGGGCGCTGCTCCTGCTGCTCGGCATGGCGCTGCGCCTGCGTGCCCCGGCCGACCTGGGCATGGTGGCGCTGGTCGGGATCTTCCAACTGGCCACCGCCCCCGTGGCGGCCCAGATGATCGGCCGGGCCGCGTACCGGGCCGGCCGGGTCGAGCCGGGCCTGCTCGACGCCGACGAGCTCGCGTCCGCCGATCGCCGTACGGGTGGCGGGGGCGACCCGTCCTGACCCGCGGCCTGCGGCCGATCGCATCCGAGGCGTCCCAATTCGGGGACTGCGGCGATTCGGTGTCTTGCGTCTTGCCGGGGGGCGTGCCCCGCTGCACGCTTTCGCAGTGATGGCCGTCGATCGATGGCCGTCCGCCGGTCACCGCCCACCCCGCGGGACCGGACCACCCCCCACCCCGGAGGACCAATGAGACCCCGCACCCCCCGCTCCGCCTGGCTGGCCGCGCTGGCCGTGGCGGCGGCGACGGTCGTGACCGCCTCCTCGGCGACCGCCGCGCCCACCGCCACCGTCCCCGCCGCCGCGCCCGTGGCGCTCGCCGCGGCCCCGGACGTCCCGCTGGCCAACGTGAAGGCGCACCTGTCCCAGTTCCAGTCCATCGCCACCGCCAACGGCGGGAACCGGGCGCACGGCCGCCCCGGCTACCTGGCCTCGGTCAACTACGTCAAGGGCCAGCTCGACGCGGCCGGGTTCACCACAGTCGTGCAGTCGTTCAGCTACGGCGGGGCCACCGGCTACAACCTGATCGCCGACTGGCCCGGCGGAGACCCGAACCAGGTGGTGATGACCGGGGCACACCTGGACAGCGTCACCGCCGGTCCGGGCATCAACGACAACGGCTCCGGCTCGGCCGCGATCCTGGAGACCGCGCTCGCCGTGGCCCGCAGCGGCTTCACCCCCACCCGGCACCTGCGCTTCGGCTGGTGGGGCGCCGAGGAGCTGGGGCTGCGCGGCTCCCAGTACTACGTGAACAACCTGCCGTCGACCGAGCGCACCAAGATCAAGCAGTACCTCAACTTCGACATGGTCGGCTCACCCAACGCCGGCTACTTCGTCTACGACGGCGACAACTCCGACGGGGTCGGCTCCGGCCCCGGCCCGGCCGGCTCCGCGCAGATCGAGCAGACCATCCAGGCGTACTTCAGCTCGATCGGCGTGCCCACCCGGGGCACCGACTTCGACGGCCGCAGCGACTACGGGCCGTTCATCAGCGTCGGCATCCCGGCCGGCGGCACCTTCACCGGGGCCGAGGGCACCAAGTCCAGCACCCACGCCTCGCTCTGGGGCGGTACGGCGGGCCAGGCGTTCGACCCGTGCTACCACCGCTCCTGCGACACCACCGCCAACATCAACGACACCGCGCTGGACCGCAACGCCGACGCGATCGCGTACACGGTGTGGGCGCTGGCCGGCACCGGCACCCCGCCGGGGACCACCGTCTTCAGCGACACCTTCGAGACCGCCACCGGGTGGACCGCCAACCCGGCCGGCACGGACACCGCCACCCTCGGCCGGTGGGAGCGCGGCGACCCCGCGGCCACCAGCTCCGGCGTCGCCACCCAGCTCGGCACGACCGTCAGCGGCAGCTACGACCTGGTCACCGGGCCGCTCGCCGGCAGCAGCGCCGGGGCGTACGACCTCGACGGCGGGGTGAGCACCATCCAGTCGCCGGCCATCACGCTGCCGTCGACCGGCACGCTGAACCTCTCGTTCTCCTGGTACCTGGCCCACCTGAACAACGCCAGCAGCGCCGACTACCTGCGCGTACGGGTCGTCGGCAGCGGCACCGTCACCGCGCTGAACGCCACCGGGGCCGCGACCGACCGGGCGGCGGCCTGGCAGAGCGCCACCGCCGACGTCTCGGCCCTGCGGGGACAGACCGTACGAATCGTGATCGACGCGGCCGACGCCAGCGGCGCCAGCCTCGTGGAGGCGGCCGTGGACGACGTGAAGATCACCCAGAGCTGACGCCGGGCAGGCCCCCCGACGTCCCCGCGCCGCGGACGTCGGGGGGCTTCGGCACACCCTCAGCGGATATCCAGCCGATCCCGATAAAATGGGCCGCATGATCGACTCTTCTGCCCAGGAGGGCAGCAGTAGCCAGCCGGGTCGTGCCCGGCATATCCCGACCCCGACGACCCCGGGAGCCCTGAGCGACCCGTGTTGATCGTCGTTGGTCTTCTACTCATCATCGTTCTCACCGTCGCCACGGGTTACTTCGTGGCCCAGGAGTTCGGCTACGTCGCCGTGGACCGGGGCCGGCTCAAGCAGCTGGCCGACGACGGCGACAAGGCCGCCGCCCGGGCGCTCGAGGTGACCGCGAGGCTGTCGTTCATGCTCTCCGGCGCGCAGCTCGGCATCACCGTCACCGCCCTGCTGGTCGGTTACGTCGCCGAGCCGTTCCTCGGTGCCGGGCTGGCCGAGCTGCTCGGGCTCGCCGGCGTCTCCACGGCCGTCACGCTGCCGCTCTCCGTCGTCCTGGCCCTGGTCATCGCCACCGTGGTGCAGATGGTCCTCGGCGAGCTGGCCCCGAAGAACCTCGCCATCGCCCGGCCCGAGCCCCTCGCGAAGGCCCTGAGCAGCTCCACCCTGATCTACCTCAAGGTCGCCGGTCCGCTGATCAAGCTCTTCGACCGGGCCGCGGTCCGGCTGCTGCGCAGCGTCGGCATCGAGCCGATCGAGGAGCTGCCCAGCGGCGCCACCCCGCAGGACCTGGAACAGATCATCGCCGAGTCCCGCCAGGAGGGGCACCTCACCGACGAGATGTCCACGCTGCTCGACCGGGGGCTCGACTTCCGGGGGCTGACCGCGGGCGAGGTCATGGTGCCCCGCGTCGACGTGCACACCGTACGCGCGCACGAGCCGCTCAGCCGGGTGGTCGAGCTGCTCGACACCGGCAAGTCCCGCTTCCCCGTACGCGGCACCGAGGGCGTCGACGACCTCGTCGGCGTCGTCGGCATCGCCGACGTGCTCGGCGTACCCCCGGAGCGGCGCGCGAGCACCCCGGTCAGCGCGGTCGCCGGCCCCCCGCTCCTGGTGCCGGAGACCCTGCCGCTGCCGACGGTGCTGGACCGGCTGCGCTCCGGCCACCGGCAGCTCGCCTGCGTGGTCGACGAGTACGGCGGCTTCGCCGGCGTGATCACGCTGGAGGACATCGCCGAGGAACTCGTCGGCCCGATCCGGGACGAGGACGACCCGCCGGAGCGCGCCCCGGCCCGCCAGGAGGACGGCTCCTGGGTGGTGCCGGCCCGCTGGCGCATCGACGAGGTGGCCGACAGCACCGGCATCTCGCTGCCCGAGGCACCGGAGTACGACACGCTCTCCGGCCTGGTCATGCGGGAGCTGGGGCGGGTCCCCGAGGTCGGTGACCGGCTGGAGATCAGCCTGCCGGCCGACGGCGAGGACGGCGCGGAGGAACCGCGCGCCCTGGTCGAGGTGCTGGCCGTCGACAGGCACGTGGCCGACTCGGTCCGACTGCGGATCGCCGAGCCCGGGGAGGTGTCCGCATGAGCCCCGGCATCGCACTCTTCACGTCGGTGATCCTGCTGGCGTTGAACGGCTTCTTCGTGGCCGCCGAGTTCGCCCTGGTGGCCAGCAAGCGTTACCGGCTGGAGCACGCGGCCGCCGGAGGCGGCCGGGCCGCCCGGGCCGCGCTCGACGGCGTACGCGAGCTGTCCCTGATGCTCGCCGGCGCGCAGCTCGGCATCACGCTCTGCACCCTGGGGCTCGGTGCGCTCGCCGAGCCGGCGATCGAGCACCTGCTGAGCCCGCTGCTGCACGCGGTCGGGCTGCCGACCGCCGCGAGCCACGTGATCGCGCTGATCTTCGCGCTCAGCGTCGTCACCTTCCTGCACCTGGTGGTCGGGGAGATGGCGCCGAAGTCCTGGGCGATCACCCACCCGGAGCGCTCGGCGGTGCTGCTGGCGCTGCCGTTCCGCGCCTTCGCGCGGGTCGCCCGCCCGGTGCTGTCGGTGATGAACGCCCTGGCCAACGCGATGCTGCGGCTGGTCAAGGTCAACCCGCAGGACCAGCTCGCCCAAGTGCACGGCCCGGACGAGCTGCGCATGCTGCTGGAGCAGTCGCGCGAGCACGGGCTGCTGGGCGCGGAGCAGCACCAGATGCTGACCAGCATGCTGGAGTTGCAGGGCACCACGGTGGCCCAGGTGATGGAGCCGTTCGACCAGATGGTGACGGTGCGCCGGGACGAGGGCGCCGACCGGATCGAGCAGGTCAGCCGGGACAGCGGCCGGTCGCGGCTGGCCGTGCTGGACGCCAACGGCGACGTCTGCGGCCTGGTCCACGTCCGGGAGGCGGTGCGGGCCACCACCACGGGGCGCGCGGTCACCGCCGGCGACCTGATGACCAACGCCCTCACCCTGCCGGCCTCGGCGTCGGTGAGCGACGCCGTGGCGGAGATGCGCGCCCGGCAGTCCCAGCTCGCGCTGGTGCGCAACGGGGGCGGGCCGACCCGGCCGGTCGGGTTCGTCGCGCTGGAGGACCTCCTGGAGGAGGTCATCGGCGAGTTCGACGACGAGACCGACCCGGTGCCGCGCGGTCGACGCATGAGATGAAACCGGATAGGTGGCCGCTCTTCGTCGAAGTCGGGGCGGCCACCCGCCGGGTCGGCGACGATGGGGGTGGCCCCACCCGCCGGGGCGGCGACGCCAGGGGTGACCCCACGCGCGGGGTCGGCGGCCGTGGGTGGCCGGGCCGGCCCAGTCGTGGGGGAGTGCCGTGCGGTTGACGGGGGTGTCACCCGAGTCCGGCGGGACCGGGCTGTCGGTGCGCACGGCCCTGGCCAACCCGAGCACCCGTCCCGGGCTGCGGCTGCCAGGGCGGGTCACCGTCGTCGCCGGCTCCACCGACGTACCCGTCCTGCACGTCCGGCTCGGCCTGGTCACCACGGCCGAACCGGACGACCCGGAGGCGCCCCGTCGCCTGGTGCAGTTCCACCAGGCCACGGTGGCCGGCGCCTTCGTGCTGCGCGCCGGGCGGGGCCGCTCGATCCCGTTCGAGTTCCCGCTGCCGTGGGAGACCCCCGTGACCGTCTTCGGCGGGGTGCCCCTGCTCAGCCTGCGGATGGGGCTGCGTACGGAGGTGGCTGTCGAGCCGGCGCTCGACCAGGGCGCGATGGTGCCGGTCTTCGTGCACCCGCTGCCCACCCAGGCGCACGTCCTGGCGGCCCTCGACACGCTCGGCTTCAGCATGCGCCAGGCCGGCCTGGTCGACAACCGGCTGCCGGGGGTGGCGCAGACCCTGCCGCTGCACCAGCGGCTGGGCTACTGGGTGGCACCGCTCTACGCCGGGCCGATCACCGAGCTGGAGCTGATCTTCATCGCCGACCCGGCCGGCCTGGAGGTGATCCTCTGGCTGGACCGGCGGCTCGCCCTGGCCGGGATCACCCACCAGAGCATCAGCCGGTTCCGGGTCTGGCACACCGGCGCCGAGCAGCGGGACTGGGTCGCGACCGTGGACGCCTGGCTGCGCGCGGCGATCAACCGGCACGCTGCCGCCGCCGCGCACGCCGACTGGTCCGCGACCCTCTCCGGGTCGGCGCACGTCAGCCGCCCGCCGGACGAGCCGATCCACCCCGGCTTCGGCCTGGGCGGCACGGCCGGCGGAGCCGGCGTCGGCGGCTCCGGCGGCGGCGACGGCACCTGACCCGGAGCGGGACGGCGAGCACCGCCCCGGCAGGGTCAGGCGGCGGCCGGCCCGGCAGGGCCAGGGACGTGCCGGCGGCCCCGCCGGGTCAGGCGCTGGCGGTGGCCAGCTTGAGGCTGAAGCCGAGGAAGAGCGCGGCGACGCCCGTGGTGGCGCCGACGGCCAGGCGGTGGCGCCGACGGAACTGGGCCGCCAGGAACGTGCCCGTGAAGATCAGCGCGGTCAGGTAGAGCGCGCTGGTGACCTGGGCGATCAGCCCGAGCAGCAGGAACGACAGCGCCGGCCAGGCGTAGCCCGGGTCCACGAACTGGATGAAGAACGAGACGAAGAAGAGGATCGCCTTCGGGTTGAGCAGGCTGATCACCAGCGCCTTGCGGAAGGGGCTGCGCAGCGCCGCCGGCTCCGCGGCGTCGATGAGCCGCGGGGTGGCCGGGTCGTTGCGCGTCCGCCAGCGCCGCCACGCCCCGCGCAGCATCGTCAACCCCACATAGCCGAGGTACGCGGCGCCGGCGTACTTGATCACCAGGAAGAGCGGCGGGTACGCCTGGACCAGCGACGCCACGCCGGCGGCGGAGAGGAACATGAGTATCCCGTCGCCGACGAAGACCCCGCCGGCCGCCCGGTAGCCGGTCGCCACGCCCCGCTGCGCGGCGGTGGAGAGCACGAAGAGGGAGTTGGGACCGGGCAGCAGAACGATCGCCACGGTGCCCAGCACGTACGTCCAGATGTCGGTGATGCCCAGCACGCCCGCCATCATGGGGCCACGGGTGCCGTCCGGCGAAGCCTTTCCCGGAGCGTGACCTGTGCGTTCGGCCACTCGTCGACGATCATCGAATACTGCACGGTGTCCCGCCAGGAGCCGTCCGGGCGGAGCCGGTGCCGGCGCAGCACCCCCTCGCGGGACGCGCCGAGGCGCTCGATGGCCCGCTGCGAGCGCTCGTTGCGGATGTCGGTGTGCCAGACCACCCGCTCCGCGCCCAGCTCCTCGAAGGCGCGGGTGAGCAGCAGCAGCTTCGCCTCGGTGTTGATCGCGGTGCGCCACCAGGGCCGGCCCAGGTAGGTGTAGCCGATCGCCACGGCCCGGCGCTCCGGTTCCACCTCGTAGAAGGAGGTGGTGCCGACCACCGCGCCGGTCACCGCGCAGCGCTGCGCCCAGGGCACCCGCTCGCCCCGCCGGTGGGCGGCTAGCGCGGTGGCGATCCCGTCGGCGGTGCCGGCGGCGTCGGCCGGCTGCGGGCTGCCCAGGTGCCGCCAGACCTCCGGGTCGGCGGTCGCGGCGTGCAGCTCGTCGGCGTGCGCGAGGTCGAGCGGTTCCAGCAGCACGTGCTCGCCGCGCAGCACCGCCGGGTCGAGCCACGGCGAGGTCCGCTCCCGCAGGTACGCCGGCACCGGCACGGTCATCCCGGCGTCGGGCTCGGGCAGCCCGGCGGTCAGCCGCAGCGGCACCACGCCGGCCCAGTGCGGCAGGGCGAGGTCGGTCTCCTCGTCGCGTACGCCGCCGGTGCGGGCGCGCACCGACACCTCGCGCAACGGCAGGGCCAGCACGGCCGTCTCGGCCAGCTCCCGGCGCGACGGGGGTCGGCTGTCGGCGCTGCGCCCGGCGGCGGCCTTCTCCACCAGGGCGGTCAGCATCCGCAGCTTCTCCCGCTGGTCGGTGACCAGGCGGGCGGTGCCGTGGGCGACCACCGAGCGGTAGTTGGCGCTGTGGTGGAACTGCGAGCGGCCGTAGACGAGGCCGTCGAGCAGGGTGACGGCGACGCAGACCGGCAGCCCGTCGCCCCGGGCGGCGAGCAGTGGCCGGCTGCCGGTGGAGCCGTGCAGGTAGAGGGTGTCGCCGACGCGCACGTGCAGGGTGGGCAGCACCCGGGGCTCGCCGTCGACGGTGAACCCGAACGCGCAGTCGTACGCCTCGTCGAGGATCGCGTGCGCGGCGGCCTCGTCGTAGCTCATCCGGTCCCGGGAGCGGCTGGCGGTGGTCCGGTCGGTGGGTGCGTACATGGCTCGACCTTTGTTCTAGTACAATCCTTGATTTGTGTCAGCACGCTATCAGGTCGCCGGTACGACAGCCGCCGAGATTTCGGCCAGCATCGAATCGGGCATCCGCTCCGCCGCCCTCGCCCCGGGCGACGTCCTGCCCCCGGTGCGGGAGCTCGCCGCCCGGCTCGCGGTGAGCCCGGCCACGGCGGCCCGGGCCTACCAGGAGCTGCGCCAGCGCGGCCTGGTGGTCACCGCCGGCCGGCACGGCACCCGGGTCCGGCCCCGGCCGCCGGTGGCGTCCCGCCGCTCCGCGCTGCGCCCGCCGACCGCCCCCGGCCTGCGCGACCTCTCCCGGGGCGAGCCGGACGTGCGGCTGCTGCCGCCCCTCGGGGCGCACCTCGCCGGCCTCGCCGCCGCCGCGGGCGAACCGGTCGGCTACCCCGCGGCCGGGGTGCTGCCCGAACTGGCCGAGGCGGCCCGCGAACGGCTGGCCGCCGACGGCGTACCGGCGACGGAGCTGACCGTCACCGGCGGCGCGCTGGACGGCATCGAGCGGCTGCTCGGCGCGCACCTGCGCCCCGGCGACGCGGTCGCGGTCGAGGACCCGGGCTGGGCCAACCTGCTCGACCTGGTCGCCGCGCTCGGGCTGCGGCCGATCGGCGTGCCGGTCGACGACGACGGTCCGCTGGTCGCCGGGGTCGGCGCCGCGCTCGCCGCCGGCGCGCGGGCGCTGATCGTGACGAGCCGGGCCCAGAACCCCACCGGCGCGGCGGTCTCCGCCGAGCGGGCCGGGGAGCTGCGCGCCCTGCTCGCCGGCCGGTCCGACCTGCTGCTGATCGAGGACGACCACGCCGCCGAGCTGGCCCGCGTACCGCTGCACCCACTCGCCGGGGCGACCCCGGCGTGGGCCTTCGTCCGCTCGGTGAGCAAGCCGTTCGGGCCCGACCTGCGGCTGGCCGTGCTGGTCGGCGACGAGACCACGGTGGCCCGGGTGGCCGGCCGGGCCCGGGTCGGCGCCGGCTGGGTCTCCACCGTGCTGCAACGGCTCGTCCTGGCGCTCTGGCGGGACCCCGCCGTGGCCGGGCTGGTGGACCGGGCCGCCGGCAGCTACGAGCGGCGGCGCACGGGGCTGATCGACGCGCTCGCCGGCCACGGCCTGGTCGCCCACGGCCGCAGCGGCATCAACGTCTGGCTGCCGGTCGACGACGAGACCAGCGTGCTGACCGCGCTGCGCGACGCCGGCTGGGCGGTCGCGCCCGGCGCGCTGCACCGCATCGCCGGCCCGCCGGCGCTGCGGATCACCGTCAGCTCGCTGGACGAGGCGGAGATCCCGGAGCTGGCCGAGGCCGTGGCCCGGGCCGTCCGGCCCACCCCCACCCCCGGCTTCACGGCGTGAGCGGGGAGCCTGCCGTGACCCCGGACGGCCCGGGGTGGGCGACGCCGCGTCGGCACTCCGCCCACACCGTCCACTTTGTGCACACCGGCGTGTCCCGCCCGGCGGGTCCCCGCGCGTGTTCCCTCCCGCACCGGGTAGAACAGTCGCCATGGCCGAGCAGACCGAGACCGCGCCGGGCGCGCAGAAGTTCATCCCGCCGCGCGCCGACACCCTCGACGACCTGCGCGCCGCCGCCGCCGGTTGCCGGGGCTGCGAGCTCCACCGGGACGCGTCGCAGACGGTCTTCGGTCGCGGCGACGCCAGTGCCCGGGTGGTCTTCGTCGGCGAGCAGCCCGGCGACCTGGAGGACCAGAAGGGCCTGCCGTTCGTCGGCCCCGCCGGCCGGCTGCTGCGCAGGGCGGTCGACGACGCCCGGCTCGACCCCGGCCACATCTACCTCACCAACGCGGTGAAGCACTTCCGCTTCGAGCTGCGCGGCAGGCGACGCATCCACCAGACCCCGGACCGGGTGCACGTCACCGCCTGCCGACCCTGGCTGGTGGCCGAGTTCGCCCAGCTCCGCCCCGAGATCGTGGTGGTGCTCGGCGCCACCGCCGCAAAGGCCCTGCTCGGCCCGACGTTCCGGGTCACCCGCCAGCGCGGCGAGCTGCTGCCCTGGCCGGAGTCGGCCCAGCACCCGGAGGACTTCCGGCGGGTGCCGGTGGACTCCGCGGGCGGCGTCGCGGACGCCCCGCCGGCCCGGCTGCTGGCCACCATCCACCCGTCCGCCGTGCTGCGCGCCGACGACCAGGACAAGGCGTACGAGGGGCTGGTCGCCGACCTCACCGTGGCCGCCCGCGCCCTGTCGAGCTGACCGGCCGGGGCCCGCCGGCCGGCGGTCCGCCGCCCAAGAGAATCACGTCGATCTTGGACAGTTGCCGTTCGCCGCGAACGGCAACTGTCCAAGATTCGCCTGTGGCACCGACCGGCGGACGGGTGGGCGGTGCCACACTTGCCGCCATGGAGCAGCATCTCTACGAGCGTGACCACGAGGAGTTCCGCGAGCTGTGCCGCGAGTTCCTGACCCGCGAGGCGGTGCCCCACCACGAGCGCTGGGAGGCCGACGGCATCGTCGACCGCGAGGTGTGGCGCCGGGCCGGGGCGGCCGGCCTGCTGGGCATGGACGTCGACGCGGAGTACGGCGGCGGCGGGCAGCGGGACTTCCGGTTCAACGCCGTACTGGACGAGGAGATCGTCGCCAGCGGCTGCACGGGGCTCGGCTTCGGCCTGCACAACGACGTGGTGGCGCCGTACCTGACCGAGCTGACCACCGACGAGCAGCGCAAGCGCTGGCTGCCCGGGTTCTGCTCCGGCGACCTGGTCACCGCGATCGCGATGAGCGAGCCCGGCGCCGGCTCCGACCTGGCCGGGATCCGCACGAGCGCGGTCCGCGACGGCGACGGCTGGGTGCTCAACGGCCAGAAGACCTTCATCACCAACGGGGAGATGGCCGACCTGGTGGTCGTGGTCGTGCGTACCGCGCCGGAGCAGGGCGCGCACGGGGTGAGCCTGATCGCGGTGGAGAGCGGCACCCCCGGCTTCTCCCGGGGCCGGCGGCTGGCCAAGGTCGGGCTCAAGGCCAACGACACCGCCGAGCTGTTCTTCGACGACTGCCGGGTGCCGGCGGAGAACCTGATCGGCACCGAGAACCACGGCTTCTACCACCTGATGGCCAACCTGCCCCGGGAGCGGCTCAGCATCGCGGTCGTCGCGGTGGCCGCCGCCGAGCGACTGCTCGCCGTCACCCTCGACTACGCCCGCTCCCGGCAGGCGTTCGGCCGGCCGATCGGCGCGTTCCAGCACAACCGCTTCCTGCTGGCCGAGCTGGACACCGAGGTCACCATCGCCCGTACCTTCGTCAACCACTGCGTCGCGGAGTACGGCGCCGGCCGGCTCTCGGTCACCGACGCGGCCAAGGCGAAGTGGTGGACCACCGAGCTGCAGAACAAGGTCGCCGACCGCTGCGTGCAGCTGCACGGCGGCTACGGCTACATGCTGGAGTACCCGGTGGCGAAGGCGTGGCTGGACGGGCGGGTGCAGACGATCTACGGCGGCACCACCGAGATCATGAAGGAGATCATCGGCCGGGGCCTCGGGTTGTAGCGTCAACGGGTTGCCAGGTGGCGGGGCGGGTGCGCAAGGATGAGATGGCACCTCGCCCCTTACCTCGAAGGAGCCGCCATGGCCACCGACCTCGCCGCGCCGCTCGTCGCCGCCGACGTCGCGCCCATCCAGCGGCGTACCCTGCGGCTGCTCTTCGTCACCCAGATCGTCGGCGGGATCGGGGTGACCATCGGCGTCGCCGTCGGGGCGCTGCTCGCCTCCGACATCGCCGGCACCGCCGTCGCGGGCCTGGTCAGCAGTTCCGCCGTGGTGGGCGGGGCGTTGCTCGCCGTGCCGGTCACCCGGATCATGACCGTGCGTGGCCGGCGGCCCGGCCTGGTCGTCGCGTACCTCACCGGCGCGGCCGGCGGCGCCCTGGTGGTCCTCGCCGCGGTGACCCGCTGGGTCCCGCTGCTCTTCCTCGGCATGCTCCTGTTCGGCGGCGGCAGCGCGGCCAACCTCCAGGCCCGCTACACGGCGGTGGACCTGGCCGAGCCGGCGCGCCGGGGCCGCCAGCTCTCGCTGATCGTCTGGGCCACCACCATCGGCGCGGTCGCCGCGCCGAACTTCGCCTCTCTCGCCGACCGCACCACCAGCGGCTGGGGGCTGCCGACGCTGGCCGGTCCGTTCGCGTTCAGCGCCGTCGCGCTCGTGCTGGCCGCCGGGGCGATCCTGGCGCTGCTGCGGCCGGACCCGCTGCTCACGGCGCGCCGGCTGGCGGCGGCCGGCACCCCGGCGACCCCCGTCGTCGCGCCGGCGCCGACCGCCCGGCGCGGTGCGGGCATGCGGGCCGCCTGGGCGGTGGTACGCGCGCGGCCGGCCGCCCGGCTCGGCATCGTCGCGGTGGCGGTCGGCCACCTGGTCATGGTCGCGGTGATGGTGATGACCCCGGTGCGCCTGCACGAGTGGCACGACGACGCCGACGTGCTGCGGGTGGTCGGTCTCGTGCTGAGCCTGCACATCGCCGGCATGTACGCGCTCGCCCCGGTTGCGGGCTGGCTCACCGACCGGGTCGGTCGCCGGGCGGTGATCCTCGGCGGCGTCGGGTTGCTGCTCACGGCGTGCGCGGTCGCCGGCACGGCCGGGCACCACACGGCCTGGCTCTCGGTCGGGTTGTTCCTGCTCGGCCTGGGCTGGTCGGGGACCATGGTCGCGGGCTCGACGCTGCTGTCGGAGTCCGTGCCGGTGGGGATCCGGCCGAGCGTGCAGGGGCTCTCCGACCTGACCATGGGCCTGGCTGGCGCCGGTGCCGGGGCGGTCAGCGGGTTTGTCGTGGAGGCGGCCGGTTACCCGGTGCTCACCGGGCTCGCGGCGGTCGCGGTGGTGCCCCTGGTGACGCTAGCGTTGCGGCCGGTGCCGGTGGGGGCACCGGACGAGGAGGACTGATCACGTGCGGCTGACCGACTTCTGGTCCCGGCTGGAGGAGGCCTTCGGGCCCGGCTACGCGGGCAGCATCGCCCGCGACCAGGTGCTCTCGCAGCTCGGTGGGCGGACCATCGAGCAGGCCCTGGCGTCGGGTGAGCAGACCCACGTGGTGTGGCGGGCGGTCTGCGCCGCCTATCCCGACCGGGTGCCCGCGCGGCTACGCTGAGCAGCCGTTTCGTGGCTTCCGCGTGTCGCTTGTCGCCTCGTACACCTGTTCGGCTATTGTCCACAGCGGGGTGCTTGTCCACAGCTCACGGCCGGTCGGCTGGTTTTCTGTCGGACCCAGCGCCTAGCGTGTCCGCGTGACGCGAAGCTCAGGAAAGACGCCGGCGAAGGCAGGGGTGGCAAACATGGCCGCAGGGCCCGACCGGGAGAAGGCACTCGACCTTGCTCTCGCTCAGATCGACAAGCAGTTCGGCAAGGGTTCGGTGATGCGGCTGGGAGAGCGGCCGGTCGTCCAGACGTCGGTGATTCCGACGGGTTCGATCGCGCTCGACGTGGCGCTCGGCGTGGGCGGTCTGCCCCGGGGCCGGGTCGTCGAGATCTACGGTCCGGAGTCCAGCGGTAAGACCACGGTGGCCCTGCACGCGGTGGCCAACGCCCAGCGGGCCGGCGGCATCGCCGCCTTCGTCGACGCCGAGCACGCGCTCGACCCGGAATACGCCAAGGCCCTCGGCGTCGACACCGACGCCCTGCTGGTCTCCCAGCCGGACACCGGCGAGCAGGCGCTGGAGATCACGGACATGCTGGTCCGCTCCGGCGCGATCGACATCATCGTCATCGACTCGGTGGCCGCGCTGGTGCCGCGCGCCGAGATCGAGGGCGAGATGGGCGACAGCCACGTGGGTCTGCAGGCCCGGCTGATGAGCCAGGCGCTGCGGAAGATCACCGGTGTGCTCAACAACACCGGCACCACGGCGATCTTCATCAACCAGCTCCGCGAGAAGATCGGCGTGATGTTCGGCAGCCCCGAGACCACCACGGGTGGTCGGGCGCTGAAGTTCTACGCCTCTGTCCGGCTCGACGTGCGCCGCATCGAGAGCCTCAAGGACGGCACCGACGTGGTCGGCAACCGCACCCGGGTCAAGGTCGTGAAGAACAAGGTCGCCGCGCCGTTCAAGCAGGCCGAGTTCGACATCATGTACGGCAAGGGCATCTCCCGCGAGGGCTCGCTGATCGACGTCGGCGTGGAGCAGGCGATCATCCGCAAGTCCGGCGCCTGGTACACCTACGACGGCGACCAGCTGGGCCAGGGCAAGGAGAAGGCCCGCGAGTTCCTCCGGGAGAACCCGGACGTCGCCGCCGAGATCGAGAAGAAGATCCTGGAGAAGCTCGGCGTCGGGGTCGGCGCGGGTGACGCCGCCGGTGGCCCGGAGCTGCCGCCGGTCGACTTCTGACCGGTCCCTGACCAGTGGCAGGACGACGCGCCCGCACCGGGCGGGGCTGGGATGCCAGCCCCGCCCGCGCGGGTGACGACAGCGCGCGCCGGCCCCGTCGGGCCTGGCGCGGCCGTACCGACGACACCGACCCCGAGGCGCCCCCGGCCCCGCCGCGCGACGAGGCCGAGCTGGCGCGGGAGATCTGCCTGCGCCAGCTGTCCGTCCGGCCCCGCACCCGGGCCGAGCTGGCCGGGGCGCTGGCGAAGCGGGGCGTCTCCGACGAGGTCTCGGCGGAGGTGCTCGACCGCTACGACGAGGTCGGCATCATCGACGACGCCGCGTTCGCCCGGGCCTGGGTGGCCAGCCGGCACTCCGGCCGGGGCCTGGCCCGCCGGGCACTCGCCAACGAGCTGCGCCAGCGCGGGGTGGACGGCGAGGTCGCGAGCGAGGCCCTCGGGGAGCTGGACGAGGAGACCGAGGCCGAGACCGCCCGCGCCCTGGTCGAGCGGAAGCTGCGCACCGCCCGGGGCGAGCCGGACGCGGTCTTCCGGCGGCTGGTGGCCATGCTGGCCCGCAAGGGCTACCCGCCGGGCGTGGCGATCCGGGCGGTGAAGGACGCCCTCGCCGCGCAGAGCGCCGAGGCGGCCGAGTTCGCCGAGCAGATCGACGCCGACGCGCTCGCCGACGCCGAGGGCGAGCTGGAGCGGGACAACCGCTCCCCCGGGTGAGTGGAGCACCGGGCCGGAAAGGCCGCTGCTGAAGGCGCGTCGCGACGGGCCGCTGAGCCCGGCGGTGGGGCCCGTGTCGGAGGCGTGGCGGCAGGGCCGCAGGCCCGGCGGTGGGACCCCGTGCAGGGGGCGCGTCGCGACGGAGCGCTGAGCCCGGCGGTGGGGCCCGTGTCGGAGGCGTGTGTCGGCAGGGCCGCGGGCCCGGCGGTGGGCGGGGGGAGACTTCGTGTTGAAGGCGTGCCTCAACGGGGCCCGAGGGCGTGCCGAGCATCCGGCGGTGCCGGTCACCCCGGCCGAGTTGGCGGCCGACGCGGCCCGCTGCGCGGGGCTCGGCGCAGGGGCGGTGCACGTACATCCCCGGGACGCCGCCGGCCGCGAGTCCCTGCACCCACTGGTGGTCGCCGCCGCGCTGGACGCGATCCGGGCCGCCCG
Source organism: Micromonospora sp. NPDC049060 (assembly GCF_040649055.1). Lineage (NCBI taxonomy): Bacteria > Bacillati > Actinomycetota > Actinomycetes > Micromonosporales > Micromonosporaceae > Micromonospora > Micromonospora sp. NPDC049060. The sequence continues at coordinate 10,260 of NZ_JBEZEV010000010.1, read as the reverse complement.
ACCGGGGCTGCCGGTGGGGGTGAGCACCGGGGCCTGGATCGAGGCGCAGCCGGCCGCCCGGGTGGCCGCGGTCCGGGCCTGGACCGTGCTGCCCGACTTCGCCTCGGTCAACGCTCACGAGCCGGGCGCGGAGGCGGTGGCGACGGCGCTGCACGAGCGCGGCGTCATGGTCGAGGCGGGGCTCTGGACGGTCGACGCGGTCGGGGCGTACGCGCGGTGGCGGGTGCCGGCCGGGCGGATCCTGATCGAGTGCATGGCCGAGGACCGGGCGGTGGCGCTCGCGGACGCCGACGCGATGCTGGCCGCGCTGCCCTCCCCTGCGGCCGGGAGACCGCCGGTCCTGCTGCATGCCGAGGGGCCGGCGACCTGGCCGGTGCTGGCCGAGGCGGTGCGCCGGGGCCTGCACAGCCGCGTCGGGCTGGAGGACACGCTGTCGCTGCCCGACGGCTCGCCCGCGCCCGACAACGCCGCACTCGTGGCGGCGGCACTGGCGGCGGGCGCCCGCTGACCCACCCGACCGGGGGAGTGGTGCCCTCGTGGGCTCCGGCGAGCGTCGCGGCGTGGAGGGCTGCGTCACAGCCGGTCGGCCGTGCCCCGGCGGGTACGCGTACGGCCGCCGGGTGGCGCGTCGGCGGGCGCGTACGGGCCGCCCTGCTGAGCAGGGCCGACGCGCCGCGCGACCCGGTCCGCAGCCGTTTTGTCCGCCGGTGTCCGGGCGTGCATCAGCGTTGCGTGACGCGGCAACTTCTCTCCGTTCGGGGGGTTTGATCATGAGTTCTTGACCGGAGCCCCCCGGGAGACCTAGCCTCGCCATACAGGCTCACATTGCCCGACCAAGCGCAGGCTAAGCGCACAACATAGATCGCGTAACGGAACAGCATCACTTTGGCCGATCCGATCGGCCATTGGCGGCAGCTTCGGACTGGCCGGTCCGACGCTGGCGCGACAACTGCACCCGGCCGTCGGCGATGCTCCCGCGTGGGCACCGCCGACGGAAGCTACCCCACGGCCAGTCGCTCCGGTCGGGCGTCCACAGCCGCAGGGTGCGTGCCCATCGGCACGGTCGCTGCGGTCCCGACGTTCAGGGGAGGCGGCCATGGCGAGGCGGCGCAGTTCCACCGGGGTCCCGACATGAGCGGGCCGGTCGGGCCGGGCCCTGTGGCCATCGGGCGGAGCGGGGCGCCGGCATGAGCGGGTTCGACATCGTGATCCTCGCCGTGGTGCTGGTCCTGACCGTCGTCGTGCTCGGGGCGGTGCTGCTCGGCGTACGGGCGCTGCGCCGGTTCGGTGCGGCACCGGCGCCAGAGGACCCCGCCTTCATCGCCGAGAAGGACCGGCAGGAGCAGTCCCTCGCGGCCCTGCGTACCGCCGCCGACGAGGCCAACAGCACGATCGACGTGGCGAAGTCCGCCGCCGCGGCGGCCCGCACCGAGGCCGCCGCCGCGAAGGCCGAGGCGAAGGCGGCCCGGGCGGAGGCCCGCCGGGTGCTCGACGACGCCCGGGCGGAGGCCGACACCGTCCTGGAGCGGGCCCACAAGCAGGCCGAGGCCGACGCGGAGCAGTTGCGGGCCACCGCCCGGCGCAGCGGCGAGCGGGAGGTCGCGGTGCTCGCCGCCACCACCCGGGAGCAGGCCGCCGAGGTGGACCGGCGGGCGGCCCGGATGGACGAGCGCGAGCGGCTGCACACCGAGGAGGTGGAGCGCCTCGCCGAGCGGGAACGGCAGCTCACCGCCGCCAGCGCGGCCCTGTCGGCCCGCGAGGCCGCCCTCGTCCAGCGCGAGGCCGAGCTGGCCGAGGCGGAGGAGCAGCGGCGCCGCGAGCTGGAGCGGGTCGCCGGCCTCACCGCCGACGCGGCCCGGGCGGAGCTGATCGAGGCGATCGAGGTCCAGGCCAAGCGGGAGGCCGCGCTGCTGGTCCGCGACATCGAGTCCGACGCCCGCGGCACCGCCGAGCAGCGCGCCCGGCACATCGTCGTCGACGCCATCCAGCGGGTCGCCAGCGAGCAGACCGCGGAGAGCGTGGTCAGCGTCCTGCACCTGCCCGGCGACGAGATGAAGGGGCGGATCATCGGCCGGGAGGGCCGCAACATCCGCGCCTTCGAGTCGGTCACCGGCGTGAACCTGATCATCGACGACACCCCCGAGGCGGTGCTGCTCTCCTGCTTCGACCCGGTGCGCCGGGAGGTCGGGCGACTGACCCTGGAGAAGCTGGTCCTGGACGGGCGGATCCACCCGCACCGCATCGAGGAGGTCTACGACCTCGCCCGGCACGAGGTGGAGGAGCTCTGCCAGCGGGCCGCCGAGGACGCCCTGGTCGAGGTCGGCATCACCGAGATCCACCCGGAGCTGGTCACCCTGCTCGGCCGGCTGCGCTACCGGACGTCGTACGGGCAGAACGTGCTCAAGCACCTGGTGGAGACCGCGCACATCGCCGGCATCATGGCCGCCGAGTTGCGGCTGGACGTGCCGATCATCAAGCGCTCGGCGTTCCTGCACGACATCGGCAAGGCGCTCACGCACGAGGTGGAGGGCAGCCACGCCATCATCGGCGCCGACCTCGCCCGCAAGTACGGCGAGAACGAGGACGTCGTGCACGCCATCGAGGCGCACCACAACGAGGTGCCGCCGCAGACCATCGAGGCCGTCCTCACCCAGGCGTCCGACGCCTGCTCGGGCGGCCGGCCGGGGGCCCGGCGGGAGAGCCTCGAGGCGTACGTCAAGCGGCTGGAGCGGATCGAGGAGATCGCGGCCGGCAAGCTCGGCGTGGAGAAGGTCTTCGCCATGCAGGCCGGCCGGGAGATCCGGGTGATGGTCAAGCCGGACGACGTCGACGACATCGGCGCCGCCGTGCTGGCCCGGGACGTGGCCAAGCAGATCGAGGAGGAGCTGACCTACCCCGGTCAGATCCGGGTCACCGTGGTCCGCGAGTCCCGGGTCACCGAGATCGCCCGCTGACGGCGTCAACACGAAGGGCCGGCCCGATCATCGGGCCGGCCCCTCGTCGTGCGTCGCGGTCAGGCGCCGCCGGTGCCCTCCGCCTGCGCGGTGAGCGCGGCCGGGGGCGGCTTCTGGGCCGGGGTGCCGGCGGTCTTGCGGCCCCGGGAGAGCCGGTGCTGGACGTACTGGGCCAGCTTCGACAGCGCGTAGTTCACCACGATGAACATGACCGCGATCACGACGTAGACCTGGATCGGGTTGTCCAGCACGCCGATGATCTGCTTGCCGATGTTCAGGGTCTCCTCGTAGCTGATGATGAAGCCCAGCGAGGTGTCCTTGAGCACGACGACGAGCTGGCTGATCAGCGCCGGCAGCATGATCCGGAACGCCTGCGGCAGCAGGATCATCCGGGTGGTCTGCGCCGGGGAGAGCCCGATCGCGGCAGCCGCCTCGGCCTGCCCGCCGGGCAGGCCCTCCATGCCGGAGCGGAGGATCTCGGCGATCACCACCGAGTTGTAGATGGTCAGGCCGATGACCAGGTACCACAGCGTGTCGAACGAGACGCCGAACTCGGGGAAGCCGCGGGCCACGAAAAAGATCGTGATGACCACGGGCAGGCCCCGGAACACCTCGACGCAGACGCGGGTGACCGCCGACAGCATCGTGCTCAGCCCACGCAGCAGGTACGCCAGCGGCGTCGCGAGCCCGGTGAAGCGGCGCTGGGTCAGGCTCTTGAGCTGGATCCGCAGCACCGCGAGCAGGGTGCCGACCACAAGCGAGGAGACGATCGCGAGGGCGGCGGCGGTCAGCGTGTTCTTGAAGCCGAGGCCGATCCGGTCCCACACCAGCGAGAAGTTCTCGTTGGAGGGGTCGATCAGCGGCCCCCAGAGCTCCATCGAGAACTGGCCCTTGTCGTCCAGCGGACGGTAGACCAGGAGGTACGCGGCGGCGAGCAGCAGCACCGTCGCCACCACGCTGCCGATCAGCGTGAGCCGGCGCTGCCGGGGGCCGGGGACGTCGTAGAGGACGCTCTGCTGGCTCATCGGGCCACCGCCTGCCGCTTCTCGATCCGGTCGAGGAGCGCGCCGAGGGGGACGGTCATGATCAGATATCCGATCGAGATGCCGATGGCGACGGGGACGAAGGCGTAGCCCTCGGCCGAGGTGAGCTGGTCGGCGGTCTGCGAGAGGTCGCCGACCACGCCGAAGAAGCCGACGAGCGCCGAGTTCTTGATCATCGCGATGATCACCGACCCGAGCGGCACCACCGAGGCCTTCCAGGACTGCGGCAGCACCACGTACCGCAGGTTCTGGCCGAAGGTCAGGCCCAGCGACCGGGCGGCCTCCGCCTGGCCGGCGGGTACGGCGTTCACGCCGGAGCGCAGCGCCTCGCAGACGAACGCCGCGGTGTAGAGCACCAGGGCGATCAGCGCGAAGCGGAAGTACGGCAGATCGGTGTCGAGGCGGCTGAACACCGCTTCCAGGCCGGGGATGCGCAGGAAGTCGGCGTTGGAGCCGAGCGCCGGCAGGCCGAACGCGGCGAAGAACATCACCACGGTCAGCGGCATGTTGCGGAACACGTTCACGTAGCCGGTGCCGACCGCCCGCAGCGGCGGCACCGGGGAGATCCGCAGCACCGCCAGGACGGCGCCCAGGATCAGGGCGCCGATCGCGGCGAGTACGCAGATCTGGAGGGTGAGCCAGAAACCACCCGCGAAGACGTCGAACTTGTCGATGAGCACACTCACGGGCCGGTCTTCCTCCCCACCCTCCAGATCAACGGATCAGCTCAGTAGCGGTTGACGGTCGGCGCGCTGCCGAGCTCGGCGCCGAACTTGCCGGCGGTGTCGTCCCAGGCCTTCTTCCAGCTGCCGTCGGCGAACGCCTTCTCCAGCGTGTCGTTGACGAAGTTGCGGAAGTCGGTGTCCTCCTTCTTCACCCCGAGGCCGTACGGCTCCTTGGTGAAGTTCTCGCCGGCCAGCTTGAACGACGCCTCGTCCTTGGCGATGTAGCCGAGCAGGATCACGTTGTCCGTGGTGACGGCGTCGACCTGGCCGCCCTTGAGGGCGTCGCGGCACTTGTCGTAGGTGTCGAAGAGCACCAGCTGGGTGGCGACGTCCTTGACGTGCTTCTTGATCTCCTCGGCCGGCGTGGAGCCGGTGACCGAGCAGACCTTCTTGGTGCCGTCCTTGAACGAGTCCGGCCCGGTGATGGCGGCCTCGTCCTTCTTCACCATGATGTTCTGGCCGGCCTCGTAGTACGGCCCGGCGAACGCGATGCGCTCCTTGCGCTTGTCGTTGATCGTGTAGGTGGCGGCGACCAGGTCGACCGTGCCGTTCACGATCACGTCCTCGCGGACCTTCGAGGGGGCCTCGACCCACTCGATCTTGTCCTCGGGGATGCCCAGCTCCTTGACGATGATCTTCGCGACCTCGACGTCGAAGCCCTCCGGCTTGCCGGACAGGCCCTTCTGGCCGAAGCCGGGCTGGTCGAACTTCGTGCCGATCTTGATGGCCTGGGCCTTGTTGAGGCGCTCCATCGTGCTGCCGGCGGCGAAGGACTTGCTGCCGGCGCCGGTGCCCTCGTCGGCGTCGTCGCCACCGCAGGCGGTCATACCGAGCGCCAGGGTGGCGGCCGCCGCGAGCGCCGCTACGCGCGTGATACGCATACACTTCTCCTTCTTCGACGGAACCCGCCGGGGGACGGCGCGCTCCAGGTACGGACGCCTAGTGCGTGAGGATCTTGGACAGGAAGTCCTTGGCGCGCTCGCTGCGCGGGTTGGCGAAGAACTCGGCCGGCGGCGCGTCCTCGACCAGCTGGCCGTCGGCCATGAAGATGACGCGGTTCGCCGCGTGCCGGGCGAAGCCCATCTCGTGGGTCACCACGACCATGGTCATGCCCTCGCTGGCCAGCGACGTCATCACGTCCAGCACCTCGCCGACCATCTCCGGGTCCAGCGCGCTGGTCGGCTCGTCGAAGAGCATCGCCTTGGGCTGCATGGCCAGCGCCCGGGCGATCGCCACCCGCTGCTGCTGGCCGCCGGAGAGCTGGGCCGGGAACTTGTCGGCCTGGTTGGCGATGCCCACCCGGTCCAGCAGGGCCAGGCCGCGCTCGCGCGCCGCCGCCGGCTTCTCCTTGCGGACCTTGACCGGCCCGAGGGTGACGTTCTCGAGGATCGTCTTGTGCGCGAAGAGGTTGAACGACTGGAACACCATGCCGACCTCGCTGCGCAGCTTCGCCAGCGCCTTGCCCTCGGCCGGCAGCGGCTGTCCGTCGAAGGTGATCGTGCCGGAGTTGATCGGTTCGAGGCGGTTGATGGTGCGGCACAGCGTCGACTTGCCGGAGCCCGACGGGCCGATCACCACGACCACCTCGCCGCGCCCGACCGACAGCGAGACGTCGTCCAGCACGTGCAGCGGCCCGAACCACTTGTTGACCGAGTCCAGCACGATGAGCGGTTCGCCCGTCGTCACGTCGTTCACCGTCCCTGTCGTCGCGCGGGGTCGGGTGACCCCCGGTTGGGCAACTGTAGGCGGGGGGATGTGGCGGGACGCAACTCAGTTGGTCACGGAGCGATAACACCAGTTCAGAACGGGGTCAAGAGTCCGACTTTGACCGCGATCGGGGCCCGCCGGTTGCCATCGGATGGAGCTGTTCGGCGATCATCTGGGGATGACCGAACCGGTACGGCTCACCCGGTACGCCCGGGGCGGCGGCTGCGCGTGCAAGATCCCCCCGGGGGAGCTGGAGACCATGGTCGCCGGGCTCGGCCCGGCCACCGGCACCGCCGAGCTGCTCGTCGGGCTCGATCACGGCGACGACGCCGCGGTGGTCCGGCTCGACGAGCGCACCGGCCTGGTCACCACTGCCGACTTCTTCACCCCGGTCGTCGACGACGCGTACGACTGGGGGCGCATCGCCGCGACGAACGCCCTCTCCGACGTGTACGCCATGGGCGGCACCCCCCTCGTCGCGCTCAACCTGCTCTGCTGGCCGCGCGACGTGCTGCCGCTGGAGCTGGCCCGGGAGGTGCTGCGCGGCGGGCAGGACGTGGCCCGCGACGCCGGCTGCCACCTCGCCGGCGGGCACAGCGTCGACGACGAGGGCCCCAAGTACGGGCTGGCCGTCACCGGCGTGGTCCGGCCGGAGGAGCTGATCACCCTGGACGCCGGACGGGCGGGGCTGCCGCTGTCGCTGACCAAGCCGCTCGGCGTCGGGGTGCTCAACACCCGGCACAAGGCCACCGGCGAGAGCTTCCCCGAGGCGGTCGCCGCGATGACCACCCTCAACCGCGACGCGGCGCGGGCCGCGGTGGCGGCCGGCGTCCGCTGCGGCACCGACGTGACCGGCTTCGGTCTGCTCGGGCACGCGTCCAAGCTGGCCCGGGCGAGCCGCCTGACGGTGGCGATCGACGCATCCCGGGTGCCCTACCTGGCCGGCGCCCGCGAGGCGGCACGCGACGGGCACGTCAGCGGCGGCAGCCGGCGCAACCTGGAGTGGGTCACCCCGTGGACCGACTTCGGCGGTGTCAGCGAGGAGGAGCGGCTGCTGCTGGCCGACGCGCAGACCTCGGGCGGGCTGCTGGTCGCCGGCGAACTGCCGGGCGCCACCGTGATCGGCGAGCTGCTGCCACCGGGGGAGCACCGCGTGGTCGTGCGCTGAGGGCGGAGTCGCTGGCCGCCGACGCGGCGGCCGGGCCGCCCGGCGTGTGGCGTCCGGATCGGGCCACCGTACCCGATAAACTGTCATCTTTCCGCTACTCGGAGCAACGGCGCTCGGGAAATTTTGCCCGGAATGGTCACAGACCGGTAACTTGCCCCCGGCTGAGGTCATATGCACCCCACCATCGTCAGTAAGGCCCGATCCGGAGGCCGGTGGGACGAGCACAGCGAGGAGGCGGCATGACCGAGCTGTGGAACTGGAGAATCGAGCAGGTGCGGCCGGTGGAGGTCTACCCGGCACTGGCCGAGGCGCTCGGCCGGGTGGTGATGCCCCTGGCGGCGGCGGACCCCGCCCGCCTGCCGACGTACGCGGTGATCTGCGACGTCTGGCAGGCGCCGGGGGAGTTCGCCACGATCGTGGACTGCTACGGGGTGCCCGAAGGGCTCTCCGAGCACGGCAGCATCGCCACGCTGGCGCGGCTGCTGGACCGCAACTGCCTGCTGCGCGACGACACGCTGGACGCCGGGCGGCACCTGCTCGTCGCGCCCGACGGCACGATCCGGCCGGTGCACTTCGACGTCCGGGAGACCGACGACGGCGAGGTGCTCGCCGACCAGCGGCTGTGCACCGACGCCGACCCCCGCTGTCGCGGCTGGTCGCAGTGCCACCGCTCGCGCTGGGCGCCGGACTCGGTGCTCCCGGCGCTCGCCGCCGCCTGACCCGGCGCACCCGCTGCCGGCCCCCGTGCCGGCACGGCGGAGGCAGCCCGGAAGCCGGCCGGTGGCAGGAGCTCGGAAGCCGGCCGGCGGAAGCAGCCCGGGAGCCGGGCCGGCGGGGGTGAGGCCCCCGTCCCGGCCCGGCGGCGGGATCAGCTCGCCGGGCTGGTGGAGCGGCCGCCGCGTACCTCCAGCTCGGCGAGCAGGGTCGCGGTGGCCGCGGCGACGGCGGCGACCGCCGCGTCGAAGGCCGCGGCGTTGTGGGCGGCGGGTTTGCGGAAACCCGAGATCTTTCGGACGTACTGCAACGCCGCCGCGTCGACGTCGCCCGGGGTCACCTCGGCGACGTACGGCTCACGAAGGGTCTTGATGCTCCGGCACACGGCTCCTCCTCGTTAATTCCGGTCGGTGGGCCCGGATACGCTGTCCGGGTCATGACTACCGCAGCGGCGAGCAGCCCGCGCACCTATCAGGTGCGCACCTACGGCTGCCAGATGAACGTGCACGACTCCGAGCGCATCTCCGGCCTGCTGGAGCAGGCGGGCTACGTGCGTGCCGCCGAAGCCGACGACGACCCGGACGTGGTGGTGTTCAACACCTGCGCCGTCCGGGAGAACGCCGACAACCGGCTCTACGGCAACCTCGGTCACCTGCGCCCCGTCAAGGCCAGGCACCCGGGGATGCAGATCGCCGTGGGTGGCTGCCTGGCCCAGAAGGACCGGGGCGAGATCGTCCGCAAGGCGCCCTGGGTCGACGTGGTGTTCGGCACGCACAACATCGGGTCGCTGCCGGTGCTGCTGGAGCGGGCCCGGCACAACACGGCGGCCGAGGTGGAGATCCTCGAGTCCCTCGACGTCTTTCCCTCGACGCTGCCCACCCGGCGCGAGTCCACGTACGCGGGCTGGGTGTCGATCTCCGTCGGCTGCAACAACACCTGCACGTTCTGCATCGTGCCCTCTCTGCGGGGCAAGGAGAAGGACCGCCGCCCCGGCGACATCCTCTCCGAGGTCCGCGCCCTGGTCGACGAGGGCGTGCTGGAGGTGACCCTGCTCGGGCAGAACGTCAACTCCTACGGCGTGGAGTTCGGCGACCGGCTGGCCTTCGGCAAGCTGCTGCGCGCCTGCGGCGACATCGAGGGGCTGGAGCGGGTGCGGTTCACCAGCCCGCACCCGAAGGACTTCACCGACGACGTGATCGCCGCGATGGCCGAGACGCCCAACGTCTGCCACTCGCTGCACATGCCGCTCCAGTCCGGCTCCGACGACGTGTTGCGCGCGATGCGCCGCTCCTACCGGGCCGACCGCTACCTGGGCATCATCGAGAAGGTCCGGGCGGCGATGCCGGACGCGGCGATCACCACCGACATCATCGTCGGGTTCCCCGGCGAGACCGACGCCGACTTCGAGCGCACCCTCGACGTGGTGCGCGAGGCCCGGTTCTCCTCGGCGTTCACCTTCCAGTACTCCAAGCGCCCTGGCACGCCGGCCGCCACCATGGACGGTCAGCTGCCCAAGCAGGTCGTGCAGGAGCGCTACGAGCGGCTGATCGCCTGCGTGGAGGAGATCACCTGGGCGGAGAACAAGAAGCTGGTGGGGGAGACCGTCGAGGTGCTGGTCGCCGTCGGCGAGGGGCGCAAGGACGAGCGCACGGGTCGGATGTCCGGCCGCGCCCGCGACGGCCGCCTGGTCCACTTCGACGCGGGCTCGTACGCCGGGCGGATCCGGCCCGGCGACGTCGTGCACACCACCATCACCTACGCCGCACCGCACCACCTCAACGCCGACGGCGAGCCGCTGTCGCACCGGCGCACCCGGGCCGGCGACGCGGCCGAGGCGGGGCGCGCTCCGCGTACGCCGGGGGTGCTGCTCGGGCTGCCCACGATCGGCGCGCCGGCCGCGGCGCCCGCGCCGACGACCGGCTGCGCCGCGCCCTGACCCGCGACCGGCC